>JADFKH010000007.1 GCA_022565025.1 Pseudomonadota bacterium | reverse complement strand
AGTACTCCGTCAAGGTGATAATTGCGGGTTCAGAGGCACCCAGATGTTCCAAGACAAGGCGCAGACCGCAAAGAATGGCCCACCTTCTTAAGGGCTGAAACACCGTATTGGGACATCTGGGTACCTCCCTTCGGGCGAGCTGGGAAGCGGTCGTTCGCGGTGTTACGCCTCTGGGCAAGGACATGCCATTGCCGGCGAGACGTGCCTTCGGCAACTGCTCCCGGCGTGGCTCTACCTCCTGCGTCCCTGCAGTCGTGCGCCCAACCACTTCCCAACTCGCTGAGCTCGTAATTATCACCTTGACGGAGTACTAGGATAGATACAGCAAGCCCGTATTCACCTCCCCCCGGGCCGACAATTCCAGCCAGCGGCATGCCGGCCCCGCCGGATCTAGCGTGAAGCGCTGTGCCCCTGGAATGCTGTTTGCCACCGTTGACGGCGCCCCCAGCAAAGTCACCCCTTTTCTTTGCACCTGAAAATCGTGATGCACATGCCCCCAGCTGATGCACCGGACCCGCGGTGACTGGTCGATAACTTCGAAAAATCGTGCCGGGGATTCGAGCATGTAACGATCGATCCACGGTGCCCCAACCGGTACGGGCTGATGGTGCAGTGCCACCAGCGTATGTCCCTTGCCTTGGTCGTGCAGGCTGGTCTGGATCCGCTCCAAGTAGGATGCGGAAAAACAACCGGAAACACGATCCGGTTCGGTAGAGTCGAGTAAGACCAGCTGCCAGTTTTCTACCTCCATCACGTAAGGTCCATGCCAGGGCCCCAGCCGGAAATACCGGCTCATCACTTCCACGTCATCGTGATTACCCGGCAACGCCAGTACCGGTAAACCGGTCTGGGCCAACAAACCTGAGGTACGCTCATACGATTCCTCGCTGCCATCCTCGCTCACATCGCCGGTAAGCAGTATCAAGGCAGGCTTCCACCGCCTGGCGAGGTGAAGAATTTTCTGGAAATTCGCGTCTGAGCTCTGACCGCGGTACAGAGCATCGGGATCAGCGGAGACATGGCAGTCGCTGATTTGGATAATGCGCAGGGTGGTGGATTCGCCCACAAACGGGCTGCTACTTGTCAAGGTGAAGCTCCAGCACATCACCAGTCTTCACACCCAGCTCCGCGGCCTTGCCTGCATTGAGCTCCAGCACGTATTTTGCCGGACCGTCGCTGGGATAGGAAGGGCACTTGGGGGTGCGGCACGGCGGTGTGTTTTCCGCCACGCTGACCAGCGCAAGATTACTGTCGAAATAAAATATGTCCAGCGGTATCCGGGTGTTTTTCATCCAGAAACTGCGCCTCGTCTCACCCGGGAAAACGAACAGCATGCCATGATCATCAGGCATGCTGTCCCGAAACATCAACCCCAAAGCCCTTTTATCCTGCGTATCCGCCAGCTCAACGCTGAACCGTTCGCGATTGAGCTCCACGTAAGGCCCCTGGGTCATGCAGGAACTGCAGACCAGAAGGATGGAAAGGAAACCAAGCCGCAAAGGAAACATGGGCAAAGTTTGAGCGCAGCAGGAATTTTTTGCAATCACAACCATTCGACACTGCGTTGTGGTTGCGTGGAACCGGATTATCCCTCGCCGATTTGTGTCACTTGCACGTCATCCACTCCGGGTGCGTCTACATCCAGCGCTACCATCACATCGCCGAACTGCTCCGGCCTGATTTCACCCATCAGATTGATGATTACGGCTTCTGACTCGCCGTCTGATACCAATACAGTCATTCCACTGATGTGATGGTTAACCATGCGCAAAAGCATATGGACTTCCTCGTTTTGTTCTCTCACCAGTAAAACGGGCTCCCAGCCATCTTCGCGCAGGTGCTCGCTCATTTTGAAAATGCGTTGAGCTACCCGTCTGGCATCACCGTCGATTTCATAGATCCGTATCCGCACACCGTCCAGGCCGCGCAATAAGTCACGTATTTCGGGTTCGTCATCCATGTACCGGGCAGCGAAATGCAGCAGGGTGGGACCGATGGACAGACTGATCAAGCGATTCGTGTCGCGCATGCCGAGTGACTCCAGGTCAGCATAGCCGTCGTTGCTCCTGGGCGCGGTAATGCCACAAGCGCTAATGAACAGGGTCACGCAGGCCAATAGCGCCAAAACCGCCCCGCGCATATTGCCGGACCGCATGCTGCCTGTCGGGGCCTTACTCGTCGTCATCGTCATGATCACCCATTTCGATGTCAAAATTCTTCATCACTTTGCCCAGTTCATCCGGCTTCAAATCGCCGATCACATTGACGAACACAGCCTCGTCCTCCTCCAGGGCGATGACCGTGATTCCTTCCACGTTGTCTCCATTGAACTTCATGAAAATCCGCACCTGTTCATCGTCCGTATTGACCGTCACCACAGACTCCCAGCCCTGCTCGATTAGTTTCGAGGAAATAGTCTTGACATATTCCACCGCGGCTTCGGTCATTGAAGGATTCTTAAAGACACTGACGCGCACCCCGTGCAGACGCTTGAACAGCTCGGCCACCTGTGGCTCTGCGTGTGCACTGAGCGCACTGACAAACTTCAGCAGCGAACCACCCACAGCAATCTGCACGGAGGGTTCACCGAACATGCTGTTGAGCTCGCCAAAATCCACATAGCCCGGAAAATCCTTCAGGGCATCTTCCTGAGCCATGGCAGGCAGTGCCAGCATGCTGATCATGCCGATTAACAAAAATTTGAATTTCATGTGTTTTCCTCCTTAAGGGATTGTTCGGTAAAAGGGAAATGCTTCGAAATGTTGCCGGTCACGCCGTTATGCAGTTGCGATGCAAGCACGCTGTGAATTCGGTCGCCAGTCATGTGGCCAATCTTATCAATGTAGTTGAATGCCACTGCCAGGTCCTGTCGCGCCTGTTCCACATCAGCCTGGGACGGCTGCCGCGGCTGTATCAGCAAGAGACTGATGGCGAGCAACGCAATGGACGCCATCGCAGTAGCCATGACCCAGCGGTACGGGGGTCGGCTTTGCCTGTTGTTGCGGGGAATATTGCGAAGTTTACGCCGCAGGCTGGCCGGCGCCTGTTCGACAGCGATCGAGTCCATGCTGCGCTGCAGTTGGTAAGCCTCGATAATCGCCCGGGCGAGTTCGTGGTCCTTACTGGCGGCCTGTTTCAACGCATCGGTGGATGCCTCATCCAGCTCGCTGTCCAGTAAAGCATTGACCTGCGATTCCCATGCGGGCAGGTCATCAACGTTTTTACTTGTCATGGTCTTACCTCCGCTAGCTGCTCACGCAGCTGTTTCCTCGCCCGGTGCAGGTAGACCTTCACCTGTGACAGGCTCAGCTCCAGCACCACTGCGACTTCCTCGTAGCTGTGCTGATGAATATCCCTGAGCACCACCAGTGAGCGATAGGGCTCTTTCAGTCCGCCAATAGCCCGCTTCAGCCACTGGCCGGTTTGGTGCTGCTGCAGACCTTGCATCGGGCCCGGTGATTCGTCTTGATGGTGCCACTCCATCAATTCTTCCGTGGGGCGCCGCCGGCGCAGCCGGTCCAGGCAGCCATTACGCGTTACCTGCATTAACCAGGGCCGAATCTTGTCCTTGTCGATCGAGTCCTGATGGTGCCAAAGCTTGACGAATGCCTCCTGACAAACGTCTTCCGCTTCTTGTGCGTCTTTCAACAGATAGCGCGCCAGCGTCCAGGCCTGGTTCTGGTATTCCTCCACCCATTTCCGGTAGCGCCTGCTCATCTCAATAGAATATACGTAACCGTAGGAAAAAAGTTACAGACAGGAGCGGGTTTTGCCACTGCCAGCACCGGCCAGCATCAGCAACGGGACCTTGGCGTAGTGAACCGCGGCTCTTTGCTGATCGTTATTTGAATAAAGATGCGGACACTAAGAGCGCGAATTCTGAGCTTTCTCTTGAAATAGATTCAACCCATCCCCATTTGCCACGACAGGCTGTGTAAATGGTGAAAACCACCGCAGACAAACAAGGTAACGGGCTGGCCTGGCCGCCCGTTTCTGTTCAATATTGTTTTAAATCTATTTGGGAGATTTTGAAATGAAACTTCGTCCTTTGCATGATCGCGTAATCGTAAGGCGCGTAGAGGAAGAAAAGATGTCCTCTGGTGGCATCGTGATACCAGATAATGCGGCCGAGAAGCCGATTCGTGGTGAGGTTCTGGCCGTAGGAAACGGCAAGATACTGGACAATGGAGAACAGCGCGCGCTGGATGTGAAAACCGGTGACAAAGTGTTGTTCGGCAAGTATTCAGGCACTGAAGTCAAGGTGGATGACGAAGAACTGCTGGTCATGCGCGAAGACGACATCATGGCTGTCATCGAAGGCTAATCAGCCTCCCGACAACACAATTGAAAGAATTGGTATATTTAAAAAATTTGTATATTTTGAGGAATAGATAATGAGTGCAAAAGACATACGATTTGCTGAAGACGCTCGCGCCAAGATGATGAGGGGCGTTAACATCCTGGCCGATGCGGTCAAGATCACGCTGGGCCCGAAGGGTCGCAACGTGGTGGTCGACAAGGCTTTCGGTGCACCGACGGTGACCAAGGACGGCGTATCTGTCGCCAAGGAAATCGAGCTCGAAGACAAGTTCGAGAACATGGGCGCCCAAATGGTCAAGGAAGTCGCTTCCAAGACTTCCGACGATGCCGGCGACGGCACCACGACCGCTACCGTACTGGCCCAGTGCATGCTGCGTGAAGGCCTCAAAGCCGTTGCCGCCGGCATGAACCCGATGGATCTGAAACGGGGTGTCGACAAGGCTGTAACAGCGGCGGTTGAAGCCCTGAAAAAACAGTCCACACCGTGTACTACCAGCAGCGCCATCGCCCAGGTTGGCTCCATCTCCGCCAACGCTGACACCGAGATCGGTGAAATCATCGCCTCGGCGATGGACAAGGTCGGCAAGGAAGGCGTAATCACGGTCGAAGACGCTACCGGCCTCGCCAACGAACTGGACGTGGTTGAAGGCATGCAGTTTGACCGCGGTTACCTGTCCCCCTACTTCATCAACAACCAGCAGACCATGGGCGTCGACCTGGAAGAGCCCTATATCCTGCTCCACGAAAAGAAGATCAGCAATGTGCGCGATCTGCTGCCGGTGCTCGAAGGCGTCGCCAAGTCCGGCCGTTCACTGCTGATCGTTGCCGAGGACGTCGAAGGCGAAGCGCTGGCGACACTGGTGGTGAACACCATCCGCGGCATCGTCAAGGTAGCTGCTGTGAAGGCGCCTGGTTTCGGTGACCGCCGCAAGGCCATGCTGGAAGACATCGCTGTGCTGACCGGTGGCACGGTGATTTCTGAAGAAGTCGGACTGAGCCTCGAAAAAGCCACGCTTGAAGAGCTGGGTTCTGCCAAGAAGCTCACCATCACCAAGGAAAACACCACCATCATCGATGGCGCCGGTGACCACGATGCGATCGAAAGCCGTATTGGCCAAATCCGCGCCCAGATCGAGGAATCCACTTCAGACTACGATCGTGAGAAGCTGCAGGAACGCGTGGCCAAGCTGGCCGGCGGTGTGGCCGTGATCAAGGTCGGTGCGGCCACCGAAGTGGAAATGAAGGAAAAGAAAGCCCGTGTTGAAGATGCACTGCACGCGACCCGCGCCGCCGTCGAAGAAGGCGTGGTACCGGGGGGTGGGGTTGCACTGGTTCGCACCCTGGACGTCCTGGACAAGCTCAAGGGCGACAATGAAGATCAGAACGTCGGCATCGCCATTGCCAGCCGTGCGCTGGAGGAGCCGCTGCGCCAGATCGTCGCCAATGCCGGTGAAGAGGGTTCCGTGATCCTGAACAAGGTCCGCGAAGGCAAAGGCAACTACGGTTACGATGCTGCCGCGGGTGAGTACACCGACATGATCGAAGCCGGCATTCTGGATCCGACCAAGGTCGTGCGCGCCGCTTTGCAGAACGCGGCCTCTGTCGCCGGCTTGATGATTACCACCGAAGCCATGATTGCTGAATTGCCCAAGGATGACTCACCTATGGGTGGTGGTGGTGGAGACATGGGCGGAATGGGTGGAATGGGCGGTATGATGTAAGCCACCTTTCTTCCCCGCAAACCATGGAAAAGCCCCGCTCTGTGCGGGGCTTTTCTTTTTTTCACTAGGGCCGCTTTTGGCGGCCAACCAATTTGTTTAACCGGTAGGCCTCCTCACTTTTACGCTGGATGACCCTGGTCGCCGTTACGCGGCAAAAATCCTGTCATCCATGACAGGACTTGTATATCTACCTCTGCAGGGTCAAATCGCCTCTTTTGACTGTATAATCCCTCAATAACCAGCCCGCATGGTGCTGATACCTGACGAGAACGACATTCATATGGACAAAGCCAACAACATAAAAAACGCCTACAATCGGGACGAATTAGAACTATGCAGCAAGGGTCTTTTATTTGGATCAGACACCGGAAAACTACCGACGGGGAACATGTTGATGTTTGATCGCATAGCACAAATCAGCAGCGAGGGTGGACTCCACGATAAGGGGTATATCACCGCAGAGCTGGATGTCCATCCGGAGCTGTGGTTTTTTGGCTGCCACTTTTTTGATGATCCAGTCATGCCGGGCTGCCTGGGCCTTGATGCGCTGTGGCAATTGTGTGGCTTTTTTCTCTCCTGGTCCGGCTGCAAGGGCAAAGGGCGAGCGCTGGGTGCCGGCAAGGTGAAATTCAGCGGCCAGGTCTTGCCGACCGCCAAAAAAGTGACCTACAAACTGAATGTGAAAAGATTGATCATGCGTAGATTGAACATGATCATTGCCGACGGCACCGTCGCAGTAGACGGGCGAGAAATTTATACGGCCGATGATTTACGCGTCGGTCTGTTTCTTTCCACCGATAACTTTTGAGGAAAATCACATGCGCCGGGTAGTTGTAACGGGTATGGGTATCATTTCCTGCTTGGGAAATACCAGGGAATCCGTGCTTGAGTCATTGCGCTTTAGTAAATCAGGCATCACTTTCAATGAGGACTTCGCGGCAATGGGTTTGCGCAGCCAGGTCTGCGGATCCGTGGTTGATATTGACCTCACCGAGCACATCGATCGCAAGGTTCGACGATTTATGGGTGATGCAGCCGCATATGCATACGTTGCCATGCAAAACGCCATCGATGATGCAGGCCTGACTGATGACCAGGTTTCGCATCCCCGCACCGGGCTGATTGCCGGTTCCGGTGGTGCATCGAGCGCCAACATAGTCTGGGGCTCTGACAAGCTGCGTGAAAAAGGTGTACGCCGCGTGGGCCCATACCAGGTCCCGCGCACCATGAGCAGTACCGTTTCCGCGTGCCTTGCTACACCTTTCGCAATTCATGGTCTCAACTATTCCATTACTTCCGCCTGCGCCACCAGCACCC
The DNA here is from genome assembly GCA_022565025.1 of Pseudomonadota bacterium. Taxonomy (GTDB): domain Bacteria; phylum Pseudomonadota; class Gammaproteobacteria; order Xanthomonadales; family SZUA-36; genus JAJRRA01. The sequence goes on along the minus strand of JADFKH010000007.1, from coordinate 22,600 downwards.
ATTGCATTGGCGCTGCGATGGAGCAAATCCAGTGGGACAAACAGGATTTGATCTTTGCCGGGGGTGGTGAAGAAGAAGACTGGTCCCTGGCGATGATGTTTGACGCTATGGGCGCCCTGTCATCTCATTACAACGACACACCCTCAACCGCATCCCGCGCCTATGACACCGGGCGCGACGGCTTCGTGATCGCGGCCGGCGGCGGTATGCTGGTACTGGAAGAACTCGAACACGCGAAGGCTCGCGGTGCAAAAATTTATGCCGAGATTATCGGCTACGGTGCGACATCTGACGGCGCCAACATGGTCGCGCCTTCCGGCGAAGGCGCCGTGCGCTGCATGCAACAGGCCATTGCCACCGTCGATGCGCCGATCGACTACATCAACACCCACGGCACCAGTACGCCGGTGGGGGATATTGCCGAGCTCGATGCCATGCGCGAAGTATTTAATGGCAAGGTGCCGCCGTTCAGTTCAAGCAAATCGCTGTGTGGACATTCACTCGGCGCAGCGGGTGTACAAGAAGCGATCCATTGTCTCCTCATGCTTGAAAACAACTTCATGGCAGGCTCGGCCCATATTTCAGAACTGGATCCGAAGGCCGACGGCATGCCCGTTTTGTTGAAGAGTGAAGAAAACACCAACCTGAACACAGTGATGAGCAACAATTTCGGCTTCGGTGGCACCAATGCTTCCATCGTGTTCCAGCGTTACGGGGTGGGTTAGTTCAGGCTGCCGGTAAAAGTCGAGATCAACCGTGATCAGCACGCAATTGCCTGACCAATGCCACCGCCATCAGAACACCGACGAAAATCAGGGGTAAAGACACGATCAGGGTTACTGTCTGCAGGGTCTTCAAGCCGCCGACAAACATCAGGGTTAGTGGCAGAACCGCCAGCGCCATCGCCCAGAACACACGGTGCCAGCGATCGGGGTCCTCGCCGGCCCTCAGTCTGCGTGTAGCGCAGGATGCCAGGATGTACGAGGCGGAATCGTAGGTGGTCGCGGAAAAAATCAACGCAATCACTGCGAATACCGCGATCACCGCAGCCGCAAAGGGGAGTTGGCCGAGGATCGCGACAATGGCGGCCGGTCCGCCATCATTGGCCAGCACCGAGGTCACCGCAAGCGTTCCGGTGGTCTCAAGGTGCAGACCGTAATTGCCCAGGATCATGTAAAACACCGCTGCGCCGAGTGAACCATAGCCCAGCATTCCTAAAATCACCTGCCTGATGCTGCGTCCGCGCGAGATCCGGGTCACGAACATGCCAACGAACGGTCCGTAGGCGATCCACCAGGCCCAGTAAAAAATGGTCCAGTTTTCGACAAAACCCGAGTCCGTAAACGCATCCGTCCAGGAATTCATCTTGATGAAGTTCTGCATCATCAAACCCAGGCTGTTCACCGAAGTTTTCAGGAGAAATATCGTGGGCCCGACCAGCAGAACAAAAGCCAGCAGCATCAAGGCCAGCCACATGTTGATGTCGCTGAGCCGCTTGATCCCTTTTTTCAGCCCGAACCAGACGCTGGTGGCGAATAGGGCTACCGATACCAGCACCACAGCAAATTCCAGCCCGAAATCCGCCTCCCAGCCGGTGATCCGGGCGATACAGGCGGCAATCATCGGTGTGGAAAAGCCCAGTGAAGTACCGGCGCCACCCAGCAAGCCGATCATGAACAACCAGTCGATCAACCGCTCGGCGCGGGTTTCCTCTTCACCGCTGAAAAAATAGTGACAGCCGGTGCTGAGCCGCAGGAATGGCACTTTTTTGACGTAATACGGGTAGGCAATCGCAATCGTGGGCAGGCAGTAAAAAGCCCAGGCCGTCGGTCCCCAGTGAAAAATACCGTAGGTGGCGGCCCATTCGGCCGCGGCAGTCGATCCGGCTTCGAGGCCGTACGGCGGTGCTTCAATATAATAGGCCCATTCGATCGGCGCCCAGTACATCAAGCCGGCGCCTACGCCGGCACAGAACAGCATGGCCGCCCAGCTGAAATCACCGAATTCCGGCTGTTCATCACCAGCGGCCAGGCGGATTTTTCCATATCGGCCCAGGGCCAGCCACAGCAACAGTATCAGGGCCGCCATGCCGGCAATCAGGTAAAGAAATCCGAACTTGCTGCTGATGAAACCATAAAGCTCGGCCAGAACCTTGCCGCCGCTTTCCGGGAACAGCACCAATGGAATGCTCACCAGCGTGATGATGGCGACCGCAGCACTGAAGCTCGGCCAATCGACTTCGTGCTTCATGGCTGCTCCCCTGCAATGTCCGGGCGCACTGGACCCAAGATATCGCAAAGAGCTTGATCATGCGCTTCCATTGCCCCGATGCGATCACCTAATTCCATAACCATCGGATTTTCAGCGGTGTAAAGTGGCCACTCCGGCCGACCTGGAAGATTGGGGTCGCCGGTGCGGGCGAACTGCACCCAGTAATCCATCACAGCTTCGGTCACTGCGTGATCGATAGCTTCTGTTGGCAGCCAGTCATCGTGCATGTCAAAAACGTAGGGGATTTCGGTGCCGTGGTAAACACCCATTTTCTCACCCCCGGGACCGGGCCGCTGGCGGGTAAAATAGTACACCCAGCCTCGCCCACCCAGTTCGTTTACCTTGGATGCAAAATACCTGGAAGGGCACAGATAGTCATTGGCCGTTCGAAGACGGGCAATGGCCCGGCGGACATACGTTTCGTCCTCAACTTCCGCCAGCAGGGCTTCAGTATGATCTGGCGCATTTTCTTTCACCCATCGCTCGAGGTCTTGCCGGGTGCTGTCCTCATCAAGGTACATATACCACTCGTCGGCGTTGGTCCCGATCAGCACGTCTATCCTTGCACCTTTCGCCTGGTCGAGGGCTTCGATCGGCCTGAGCTTGAAAGTCAGACCATCGAGGACAGCGTCGAAGTAATGCCCTGGAAGCTCTATTTCCGCTGCTGCCAACAAGTCCTGGGCCGGGATTTCCCGCAAGCGTTCAGCGCTGAGTTCACCTCCGATGTCGAGGCTGTCGATCAGGCGGCGGCCGGTCGCCTGCTCATTCGCCAGCGTGCGGCGCTCATCCAAAGAGCCGCCCGGGCTCTGCGCGATAGATCGGTGGTACAGACGTTCTTCAGCTATTTCTGCAGCGACCCAGTCGGATATATCGCCAGCGCCCGAGGACTCCCCCATACCGGTGATGTTTTCCGGGTCGCCGCCAAAGGCCGGGATGTTTTCAGCCACCCACTCAATAGCCAAGCCGGTGTCCAGCCATCCGAAGTTGGCAACGGGCTGCCCTTCACCGTTATCTAGAACAGGGTGGGAAAAAAATCCGAACGGTCCCAGGCGGTAAGCAATGGTTACCACGACCACGCCTTTTGCAGCCAGACGAGTGCCAATGTAGTTCGGCTCATATGACCAGCCGCCTTTGTTGCTGCCACCATGCACCCAGACCATCACCGGCAGCCGGGCCTCAGGATCCAGTTGAGGTGACCACACGTTCAGGTACAGACAATCCTCGCTGACGCCATTGGGCCGGCCGACGGCCTCGGGCCCGTGACCAAAATCTTCGGCAACACCGGCATACCAGTTGGTGATGTGTGGGCCCTGCATGCAGGCCGGGGCGAATTCGGTGGCGGTTTGCAAGCCCTGACGCGGCGTATTGGGCACCGGGGCCCGCCAGCGTAAATCGCCTATCGGCGGCGCAGCAAATGGAATGCCCTTGAACACTGCGATCCGGCTTTCATCGTCTTCCCAGGCACCGTGTAGCTCCTCTCCATTCGCCACCACGGTTGGCCCGGACACATCTAATTGCGAGCAAGCAACGCCCAGCAACGTGGTGAGTGCCAGGGCTGAAAAATGCTTCATGCCAGTCATCCGCAACACGGTGACATGCCAAAATTCTCGAACCAGGCGGCGTTCATGGTCTGTGTCACGGTGTCTGTTTCTCCGGATGGCTGATTGCTTTTCAGATCATCACATTGGACAGTGATTCGGTGTGACCGTCAACACCCATGGCCTGCCCGGAGATGCTCTTGCCCAGATCCGACGCCAGGAACAGCGCCATGTTGGCCACGTCTTGCGCACTGATAAACTGCCGCATCGATGTCTGCCGTAAATAGGTGCTGCGGATCTCATCGGGAGTCCGGCCCTGCTCATGCGCCTCAAATTCGATGACCTGCTCGATACGCCGGCCCTCAACACTCCCGGGGCAGATCGCGTTGACCCTGATCCCAAACGGGCCAAGCTCCATCGCCAGGGTCTTGGTCAGACCGATCAGGGCCCATTTGGACGCTGCATACGGCGCGCGACTTGGACACCCGAATAAGCCGGCACTCGATGAAATTTCGATGATGCTTCCAGCCGCAGATTTTTTCAGTAGCGGAATTGCCCGGCGGGCACAATAGAAATGTCCATGCAGATTAATCGCAAGGGTTCGGTCCCAGTCCGCAGGCTCAATGTCTTCAAGCGGAAGTGTGGGACCGGCAACACCGGCATTGTTAACCAATACGTCCAGAGCGCCGTAGCGCTCTTCCAAATCATTGAACAGTGAGTCCACCATACCGACATCTGAAACATCTGCCACCGAAGCGCTGGCGCCAGGGTTGGCGCGCAAGAAATCATCGATTGCCGACGAGTCGATGTCGCACACGTGCACCCGGCTTGCATGGGACAGGAACGTCTCTGCGATGGTGCGGCCTATTCCACTGGCGCCAGCCGTCACCAGGATTACCAGCCCCGGATGGATGGACCCATCTTGCATGATTTTATGCTGCATTTAACCGCTTCGCCATCGGACCATTGATGAACTATAGGAACTAACGATAGCTGTCTCAATCGATTTATTTGATTCAAGCAGGTTAATTATTCTCATCCCGGGCACAAAGCAAGCAAGCAGACAAGCTGGGGCGTCACCCGGCCATTCATTCCGGCAGTCATCCGAACGGGATTTTATGGCCTTTCGGGTCGTTATAGGAATTCACTTGGCTGTTACAATAACTCGCTTGGCTGCCCACCTTATCATCGCGTAACATCCACGGGATTTTCCAGGAATCACGATGACCGCCAACAAATTTGAACCGTCTATTGCGATCGGACCCCGCGTACGCAAATCGCCCTTTTATGATGCCACGCTGCGTTGTGGCGCCAAGGCCTTTACGGTTTACAACCACATGTACATGCCAACCCTGTACACCAGCCCGATCGAGGAGTACTGGAGCCTGGTCGAGGGAGTTACCCTGTGGGACGTCTCTTGTCAGCGGCAGATCGAGATTACCGGTCCGGACGCTCTTCGATTTGTCCAGCTATTGACGCCGCGGAACCTGGCGCGGTGTAAAGCCGGACAATGCCTCTACGTTTTGATTACCGACCAAGACGGCGGCATCATCAATGACGCAGTTCTGCTGGTGCTGGGGCCACGGCACTTCTGGCTGTCCCCCGGGGATGGCGATATTCTGCTATGGGCTTTAGGGGTGGCGGTCAACAGCCAAATGGATGTCACCATCGTTGAGCCGGATGTTTCACCCTTGCAACTCCAGGGTCCGAAATCACCACAGGTGGCGCAAACCCTGTTTGGCGACTGGATCCTGGATTTGAAGTACTACCGGCTACGCGAAACAGAACTTGACGGTATTCCCCTGGTGGTTTCACGAACGGGTTGGAGCGGAGAACTCGGTTACGAACTCTACCTTCGGGATAGCCGACAGGGTGAACTCCTGTGGCAGAAGGTGATGTCTGCTGGACGGATGCATGACATCACGCCCATTGCGCCGAACTTGATTCGCAGCGTCGAAGGCGCTTTGCTGTCGTATGGCTCAGACATCACCCTGGAAGACAATCCGTACGTCCTGGGCCTCGGCCGGCTGGTGGATCTCGACAAAGAGGGCGGTTTCATCGGTAAACAGGCACTCGAAAAGGTCCAGTCAGAAGGTGTGAAACGTCGCTTGGTGGGGGTCGAACTCCAGTGCGCCCCGCTGAGCGCATCCAACGAGGAACCATGGCCAGTGGCCTTCGAGGGGGAAGTCATTGGTCGAATTACCCGTTGCACCCACTCCCCGCGGCTGATGAGGAATATAGGCTTCGCCAACGTGCCGATCAAGCAGTCCGAACCCGGAACGAGCCTGATCGTTACCACACCAGGTGGCGATGAGAAAGCCATTGTGGTTAAAGTGCCGTGGTTCCCGGCCCACAAGAAAATACCAGGAGGTGCATAGATCGCGGGGTTTGCGGTCCGGCTAGTCCAGCGATGTTTGCTGAGTACCCTGGCCCGCAGCGATTGGAGAATAATGGGCAGCGCGCTGTTTCCACTCGCCGTCTTCCTTCACATAGACCTCTGTAACCCGAGTCATGTAATGTGGTACCGGTTTCTGGCCGGTGCGGAGGATAGACCCTTCCGAGTAATACATCGCAATCGCAGCCTGGTCTTCAACCAGGGTAATTACCTTGATGTGTTTCGGGGTCAGTGTGAAATGTTCGTAAGAGCCGGCGGGTGCATCAGCGGTAACGTATTGCATCAAGCCACCGCTGGACCAAAATTCCACCGAGCCGTGCTTTGACACGCCTTCACTGCCTTCGATAAGATTTTCTCGGGTATCCGCGTAGTCTTGCATGATCATTGCCTTGATTTCGTCAGCCGTGTCCGCTGCTGCAATCATTGGCATTAACACAGCGCCCACCAAGGCGATCAGCACTAATTTGGCCATTTCTCGAATGGGTGTATTTCCGCGTGCGTTGCTCATGTACATGTTCCCTCAAAAGGCTGATCGCGTTTTTATACCAACCAGGTATTCTCTACTGCCCCGTCACCACTTGTGTGGTGTCCCGAACTAGGTGCTTCGACGCCTTTTCACGAAGCTCATCCGTTAGCGCAAGTCCCTTGCGTTTCTCCAGATCGAATAGGACGTAAATGACTTCCATTGTCGCAGCTTTCTCATTGTTCCCAAAGTTTGTCATTTCGTAATAGACAGTAATGGATTTAGTGCCGACTCTCGTCAAACAGGCATGGATCTCCAGCAGATCACCCGCGGTAACTTCGGCCTGGTATTCAATAAGATGCCGGGCATCCACCCATGCGGTTTTGCCCGCGTCATCGCTGGCGCCCGTCCAGCCGAACACGGCATGTAAAAGATGGTAGGACGCATCGTCGAACATGCCGACATAGAATCGAGTTGTCAGGTGACCCAGAACATCGCACATCCAGGGGTGAGCCACACTTCTCTGTACACTGATCATCTAGGTCTCCCTTCAATATGCGGGCTAAGCAGCTACTCTGAGCCCAAGAGTTTGTCGCGCCTCGGCAGGCGTCTGCGCCTCACCACCGAGCAGCTGAATGATATTGATCGCCTTCTCTACCAGTTGGGCATTCGAAGCGAAGACCCCCCTTTCCAGATACAGGTTATCCTCCAACCCAACCCGGATGTTACCTCCCAGCAGCACTGCCTGGGCAACCATTGGCATCTCCATTGCACCCACACCAAAACCGGCCCAGTTACTGCCTTGGGGCAACTGATCGACCAGGGTCAAGAAGTTGCGGGTATCGGCATCGGCACCCCAGCGAATGCCGAGACAGATTTGGAACAACGGCGGTGCATCCACCAGACCCTCGGCAATCAGTTTCTTGGCGAAGGACAGATGGCCAAGGTCGAACACCTCAAGCTCCGGTTTGACGCCGATCTCCTGCAAACGCTGGGCCCCAAGCCGTAGCATTCCGGGTGTTGATATATACACATAAGCGCCTTCGTCGTAGTTGAAGGAACCACAATCCATGGAGCAGATTTCCGGCAACAATTGTTCGACATGCTGCATTCGTTCCAACTGGCCCACGCAATCGGTGTTGTCCCTGAACGACAGCGGATCATCATCGGGCCCGAGAAACAGATCACCCCCCATTCCGGTGGTCAGGTTCAGAACGATATCCGTATCGCTTTGGCGGATGCGATCGACCACTTCACGAAACAATTCGGGCCGCCGACTGTACTTGCCTGTATCCGGTTCACGCACATGAATATGGGCGATTGCAGCACCGGCTTTCGCTGACTCGATAACTGCAGTCGCTATTTCTGCCGGGGTGACGGGAATCGCCGGATGCTTGCCCACGCTGTCTCCGGAGCCGGTAATCGCGCAGGTAACAATGACATTACGGTTCAAAACGGTTTACCTCTATAGTGTCAGTTGATTGAGATACCACTGGTTGAACGTCTGCACACGGCGTTCCTGATTTGACAAACAGCCGGGTTGATACCGGCTGGATAGGATCCCGCGCTGATTGTTTTCGGTGATTATCTTATCCTGCCGCGTTGTAATATCCCACATCCAGATCATACGATCGACATCGACAGCATCGGCCTGGCCATCGACCAGCCAGCTAATATCGACATCGGTACGCATTGCGCTGCGCGGGGTGAATACGATCAGCGCGGCAAAATCGTTGCAGGCAATGATCTGATTGAAGGGGCTGAACGATAGATGCATCCGACCATGATCAAACCCGGTTCGCTTGCCCATCAGGCAGGCCACCGGTTGCCCGTCCTGTGTTTCACTCTTGATATCGCTTCTGTGCGGGCGTTGCTGATAAAACTTCATATGTGCAGAATGCTCGTCATCGTCGACTGCGCCCATCGGTCGCCCCAGTTCGGCGGCCTGCTTCTCCCATTCTTCAAGCACCGGCGCAAACCGCTTGACCGCGTCTGTGGGTCCTGAATTGGGGCCGGCGCCGATGGCAATAAGTGCATCACGAAGATGGCGCGAACAATACTCCGGATGCGCCGCAGTGCAGTGATAACACTCGAAGAAATTTTCGACTACCAACTTCCAGTTCGCATCGGTTGGATAGGACTGTTTATGCGCAATCTTCGCATCCGCAAATCCATGAAAGTCCAAGTGTGGCTCAAACACTGCGAATTCCTGATCGAATTCCGGTTCCTCCTCCGGCGACAAATTCAAGAAAATGAAACCGTGATAAACCCTGATATGACAAGTGTGCAGGCCATGCTCCATCGCGTTGAAGTCCTCTGGCATAAAGCGCGCTGCCTGCAGACTTCCGTCAAGCCGGTAAGTCCAGGAGTGATAAGGACAAGTCAGACGATTTCGCCTGCCTTGCTTTTCGAGACAAATCAGCGAACCGCGATGGCGGCACACATTGAATAAAGCATTGATCTTCATTTCGTTGTCACGAATGACGATGATTGATTCCAGACCCACTTCATAAAGAAAAAATTGTCCGGGCTCTGGGATGCGGCTGACATGGTCAACGAGCAGCCATTTGCGGGTCACCACTTTTTGCATGTCCAGGGCAAAAACATCGTCATCACAATAAAATGCCTGCGCCCGGGTGGATTTCTGCCGCGCAATTTCAATCAGTGTGTCAATTTTGTGCTGAGATTCCATCGGGTTTACCTCAATTCCGGATTCTCTCGTTATCGGGATCATACATCGGTCTGAGCGATGCCCAAGCCGCATATCTCTTACCGGCCACTTCAATCTCGAAAGCCCCGCTGGCAACCGGACCATTCACGTAGCCCAGGCCGATGCTGGAGCCAAGAGTATGCCCATAGGCTGCCGATGTAATGTGTCCGACAATTTCATTATTACGCCAAATCGGTTCATGGTGATAGAGCAGCGGTTGCGGGTCCTCCAAGCCAAACTGCACCAGTCGTCTCGTCGCACCCTGTGTTTTCTGCGCCAAAACAGCATCCCGACCAATAAATCCTCCCGGTTTGGCAAATTTGACGGCAAAATCGAGACCCGCCTCCAGCGGTGTATCCTCGTCGGTAATGTCATGGCCCCAGTGGCGATAGGCCTTTTCAATCCGCAACGAATTAAGGGCGTGATAACCGGCGTGAGCGAGTCCGAAGGACTCCCCTGCCGCAATGATCTGGTCGTATACACCCAGCACGAATTCTGTCGGGATGTATAATTCCCACCCCAACTCGCCGACAAAAGTGATGCGGGTCGCGCGCACAATTGCATAACCCAATTCAATCTCCCGGCTACTGGCAAACGGAAAGGCTTGATTCGACATGTTCATCGGAGTGAGCGATTGCAGCAGATCGCGGGATCGCGGTCCCATAATTGATATAACCCCCATGGCTGAAGTTACATCCGTCAGTACACAACGGGCATCGTCCTGGATGTGGCTCTTCAGCCAGTGGAAATCCCGGACTGCTGTTTCGGCAGCAGTCACTACCAGAAAGCAGGTTTTGCTCAGCCGGGTCACCGTCAGATCGGCTTCAATTCCACCCTTCTCGTTTAGCCATTGTGTGTACACCAGGCGCCCGTCAGCAACATCAATATCGTTGCCACAAACGTAGTTCAAAACGCCGACGGCATCGGCTCCTTCCAGGCGAAATTTCGCAAACGATGACTGATCGAATAAGGCGACATTTTCACGCACCGCCTGGTGTTCTGCAGCCGAATGCTCGAACCAGTTCTGCCGCCCATAACTGTATTCATAGCGCGGCGTGACCCCCTCTGGCGCATACCAGTTCGGTCGTTCCCAGCCAAATGCTTCACCATGACAGGCGCCGCGAGCAACCAGGCGATCGTAGAGCGCTGATTTGCGAACCCCGCGTGCCGTCTCGTATTGGCGAAAGGGCCAATGGGTCGCGTACAGCAGGCCAAGGCTTTCGCTTACCCGCTCCTGAAGGTATTTTCGATTGCTTTGAAAAGGCATATTGCGGCGCACATCGACCTCCCACAGGTCCGCAGGTGGATGCCCATCACGAATCCACTCGGACATGACTTTGCCGATGCCACCTGCCGACTGCAGGCCGATCGAATTGAGCCCAGCAGCAACAAAACAGTTGTTCAGCTCGGGCGACTGTCCAAGGTGGTAGCGCACGTCGGGAGTGAAACTCTCAGGACCGCAGAAAAACTTCTGTATTCCGGCGTTTTCCAGGGCCGGAATGCGCACCATCGCGTCACGCAGTAACGGTTCGATGTGTTCGAAATCGCCGCTAATTTCATCGAAACAAAAATCATCGGCAATCCCGTGCACGCCCCAGGGTCTGGCCAAAGGCTCAAATGCGCCGACCAGCAGTTTACCGGCATCGTATTTGTAGTAAGTGCAGGCATCGTAGTCACGCACCACGGGAAAGTCCGCTTCAAGCCCGGTAACAGACTCAAACAGAGTGTAGTAATGCTCACAGGCATGCAGTGGTACGTTGACCCCGACCGATGCGGCAAGGTCGCGGGTCCACATGCCACCACACAAGACTACGTACTCGGCCGTGATTTCGCCCTGCTCAGTGGCAACCCCGGTGACACGCCGCCCATCATGCGCAATGGCGGTAACCAGGCAATCCTGAACTATCTGCACACCGCCGCTGCGCGCGCCTTTGGCCAGAGCCTGGGTAATGTCGACCGCATTGGCATAGCCGTCGGTGGGTATGCGGATGCCACCGAGGACATCCTCAGTTTGCAACAACGGGACTCTTTCCCTGATCTCCTGGGTCGAGATTACGTCTACCCGCAGACCAAATACCTTCGCCATCGATGCGTTGCGCTTCAATTCCTCGAAACGCTCTGAATTGGTTGCCAGAGAAATCGATCCACACTGGCGGTAGCCCGTGGCCTGACCCGTTTCTTTCTCCAGGCCGCGGTACAGCTCGCTGGTGTAGCGTGCCAGTTTGGTCATGTTAATAGAGGTGCGAAGTTGTCCTACCAGGCCAGCGGCATGCCAGGTCGTACCCGATGTAAGCTTTTTACGCTCCAACAGCACCACCTCGGACCAGCCTATCTTTGCCAGGTGATACGCGATGGAACATCCGATCACGCCGCCACCGATGATCACCACCCGGGTGCTGGCCGGTAACTTTGACTGGGTGGACTCTTTGCTCACTATGCTCTCAAGTTGTGGTTCCCCGGGTCGTAAACGGGCTCCGCCAGCACCTCAGCACTGCAACGATCACCCAGCAGGTCAATATCGAAACAAGTACCGGCACCGGCATAGGCGATGTCCACGTATGCAAAGCCCAGGCTCTTTTGCACGTAATGCCCATAGCCACCGGAGGTGGTCACGCCAATGCAAAGATCACCGTCAAACACCGGCTCACCGCCACGGACATCTGAATCGCTTGCATCAATCTCAAAATAAACGAGTTTCCACGACAGACCCTGTTCAGCCTGCTCCAGGGTCGCCTGCTTGCCGATGAAATCATCCTTGTCAAAACGGATGAATCGATCCATGGCGGCATCCAGCATCGTGACCTCGTTGGTAAGCTCGGCACCCCAGCCACGGTAAGCCTTTTCCATCCGCAGGCTGTTTACGGCGTACAAACCGAAGTTGGCTACAGCAAATTCCTGGCCAGCCTCCCATAGCGCGTCATAAATAACTTTCATGTCGGCCATGGCGGCATGCAACTCCCAACCCAACTCACCGACATAATTGACCCGCAATGCTCGAACCGATTTCCCCACGACTCTAATTTCCCTGCCGGTCAACCAGGGAAAAACGTCATTATGCAGAGGAGTATCGGTCAGCGTGCGCAATAGGTCTCTCGATTTGGGCCCGGCCAGTACCAACACACCACGGTCATTGGTCACGTTATTGATGGTCACCTGCTCATCCGGCATCCGACCCTGAGTGAGGAAATCAAGATCGCGCAGTTCCGCGCCAGCTGCAGAAAGCACGTAGAACCGCTCGGCGGCGAGCCTCGTGATGGTCATCTCCGCCTGGATCCGACCGGCTTCGGAAAGCACATGCGCAAGGATGATTCCGCCTGGTTTTACAGCGACCCGGTTGGCACAGACACGGTTGAGGAAAGTCTCCGCATCCGCACCGGTGAGGTCATACTTGGCAAAGCCGGAAAGATCCAGAATGCCAACGCGCTCGCGCACTGCCAGGCACTCGTCGCGTACCACCTCGAAAACGTTGCTGCGCCGGTAACTGTATTGCTCAGTACGGCCATCGAGTGAAAACCATTTGGGGCGTTCCCAACCAAAGGTTTGGGTGTACACGCAACCTTGTGCCTCCAGGCATTTCTGCAACGGGCTGGTACGACAATCACGCGCGGCGGGCAATTCTTCACCCGGCAGCGGCGTGAAATAGGTCATGCCGTAATCCTGAAAGCCCTTCGCCTGCATATAAGCATCATCTGCGAAATTGCCAAAACGGCGTGGGTCAAAACCCGTCATGTTGATTTCTGAGTCGCCGTGCAAGATCCATTGTGCGAGGTACTTGCCACAACCGGCGCCCTGGGCGATGCCGAAGGAAGCGCCGCAGCACAGCCAGAAATTGCTCAGTCCGGCCACCGGGCCAAGCAATGGCGGGCCGTCAGCACTGTGTGGAATGGCTCCATTGACGATGCGCTTGATACCGGCAGCTTCCAGCACCGGCATGCACTCCATCGCCCGGGCCAACCAGGGCATCAATCGCTCAAGATCATCGGCAAACAACTCACTGTCCGAATCCCAGTTCGGAAAACCCCGCGGCGCCCAGGCCTGGGTCATCCCGGTGTGCTCATAGATGCCGATCAGCCCGCATTTTTGTTCCTGTCGCATGTAGGCGGACGCATAGGGATCGCGTATCACGGGAATTTCCTCATCACGTGCTGCAAACTCGGGAACTGGGCCGGTCACGATATAGTGATGTTCCATATTGCAGATCGGCAAATCCGCGCCCACCATTTTTGCTACCTCGCGCGCATAACAGCCCGCTGCATTGATCACAATCTCGGCTTTTATCAGGCCTTTCTCGGTGACCACTTCCCATTCGCCGGTGGGCAGGGCCCTGATTTCCGTCACCCGATTATGCCGCAAAATGGTGGCGCCCAAGTTGCTTGCACCACGGGCCATGGCCTGGGTCAGGCCAGCTGGATCGGCGTGGCCGTCATCCAGGGTCCATGCTCCTGCCAGCACGCCCTTGGTGTTCAGGAAAGGATTGAGCCTGCGAATTTCATCCGGCCCGATGATCTGCATACGGAATCCAACATTATCGGCAATACCCTGCATGTATTTGAACCAATCGAGGTCCTCTTTGGTCCTGGCGACCCGGATGCCACCCGAGGCATGCCAGCTGACATATTGACCAGTTAGTTCTTCGAGTTTGGGATAAAGGGTGTTGCCGTGGTGGTGGATCTTCGCCAGGTTGTAATTGCCAACCAGGCTTGGGCACTGACCAGCCGCATGCCAGGTCGAGCCGGACGTTAGTTCGCCCTTCTCGATCAGTAGCACGTCGCTGCAACCTTCCTCGGCCAGATGGTACAAAAGACCCACGCCCATGATTCCGCCGCCGACAATCACGATTCGGGCGTGGCCAGGTACTTCAATCTCCATGCGCGTACCGCTTGTTGCAAATGATCGGATACATGTAGGACATTTGTCGGTCACTTGATCCAGACGGAGGATCGTAAGTAAAAAAGGAGCCTAGTGTAGTGCATCCCGCAATACCACCGATTTCCGTTTTCTCTGAACGGGCGTTGATCGCCGGGTTTGCGGTCCGCCTGGCCTTTCTCTACCCGTCTGAAGAATCCACATCAAAAGTGGCCAGGGAATCACCTGTCCCTCGCCAAAAAAAGATCCAGGTCCTGAAAGCTCTGCTGGAGCAACTCGCCACAATTTTCATGTCGTAGGAGACGGCGAATCAGTAACCACGCTCAATATCAACAACGGACAACATTGGCTCTCCCGCCACATAGCGTCTCAGGTTTTCTTGCACCAGCAGGAACAATCGATCTCGGCTCTTGTCAGATCGCGCGCCCGTGTGAGGGCTGATGATCACCCTCGGCATAGTCCACAGAGGATGGTTTTGGGGCAATGGTTCGGGGTCCGTTACGTCGAGTCCTGCGCCAGCTATCTTGCCTTCCTCCAGTGCCGCTACGAGGTCTTTTGTGATCGTGCTTGCGCCTCGTCCTACCGAGATGAAATAAGCTGTTGATTTCATGGCGGTAAAAAATTTGGCGTCAAACATCCCTCTGGTTCGTTCGGTAAGGGGTGCCGTATTGATCACGACGTCGGCCCTGCCCGCCAACTCATACACCTCATCTGCCAACCCTACGTAATCGACATAGTCGGGCCCCTCACGACGGCTGCCTCGCGTTGCGATAACGCGCATGCCCAAGCCATGAGCGCGCTTCGCTGTCTGCGAGCCAATGCCGCCCAGGCCCACGATCAGAACTGTTCGCCCCTCCAGTTCCATAAAGTCGCTCCGGTCCAGCCCGACATTCCGCTGCCATGTTCCCTTGAGCTGGTTAGCGTGATAGATATCCAGGCCACGCACCAGTGCCATCATAAGGGCGATAGCGTGTTCCGCCAACGCCGGCGAAGCGATGCGCTGTCCATTAGTGAGCAGAAGCTTATCCCGTCGCAGGCTGGGGTGTGCGACACAGCGGTCAACACCAGCTGAATAGACCTGGAGCCAGTGCATCAGGGGTGTTTTCGACAATAACTCCTCTTCACAAAAACCCATGACAACCTGCGCGTCAGTTGCCGCTGCCACGGCCTGAGCCAGGGTTTCCACCCCAACGATTTCAACATCTGGTGCTACCGCCCGAAGCTCCACCAGGCGATCGGGACTATCTATCCGCACAACGACCTTTTCAGGCTTGCTCCAGCCGGGAAGCTCACTGGAAGCAAAGTCTGATTCACGCAGACCCAGTTCTCCGATCATGGCTTGTACCGCAGCTATTCTTACCGAAGCTGGATCATCTACCTGCGAATCGGCTAACACTACTGCAGGTGCCAGAAAAAGAACAAATGCCAGCATAAATTTGATCATCATTAACTCCCGGAGCTCTTGAATTGTTCATTATTAGGCATAATATCGTCCGCCTTCATGCAATATGCGGGTTAGTGCCCTGAACTAGAAATTCCCACTCAATTGCGCAGTGGACTCCCATATTCCAGCATGTAGCGGATGCGGGCTTGCGTTTCCCTGGTGCGGGCCAACTCCAGAAAGGCCTTTCGTTCCAGGGCAAGTATTTTATCCTCCGCCATCAGTGTGCCGGCATCCACGTCTCCGCCTGTAACGATCATGGCAACCCGTGTTCCGATGCTCACATCATGTGCCGTCAGCCGGCCTTTTTCATGTGCTTGGTGCAGCCACTCCTGCATTTCAGACCACAGCTCCCGTCCGGGCATCTTCAAGGGTATGTGCTGCTTTGGAGCATATGCCGGAGCAAGCTCCAGCACGGATTCGATTGCAGTATCCAACAATCGGTCCCGGTTCATGACATAGTCATCGATGCCGGTCCTGAACATCGCCATGGGTGCCGCTTCCAGCGGCGATCCGGCGGTTTTGCCATAGGCGATGGTCATGAACGTTTCCCATGCGGCATTCGCTTCGTCGCCCTTGCGTTCATGCCAGCGATAAAGCATTTCCTTGATACCGCCGCCACCGGGCACCACACCCACCAGGGTTTCCACCAGCCCGGTAACGGAATTGGCATGGTAAATTACCTTATCGGCATGCAATACCACTTCGAAGCCACCACCCAGGGACAGCCCGGAGGGTGCCGCAACCACCACAATCGGGGCGTTTTTCATCGCTTTGAGCGTTTGCTGGAAGTGGTCGAGGAATCGATCCAGCCCTGCAAAGTCTTGATTGGAGATGTAGTTCAAAATACTTCCCAGGTTGACGCCACAGGAAAAATGCGCGGCATCGTTATGCATGACGATGCCCCTGAAATTTGCCGTGGCATGCTCAACCGCCTCAGCCAGCAGGTGCATGGAATCGGTATCCAGAGCGTTGGCCTTGCTGTGAAATTCCACCAGGCCGATATCATGGTCCAGTTCGAAATAACTGGCCGCCGCGTTTTGCATTAACGGCGTGAGCTTGCGGCGTTCCTCCTTGAACCGGGTCACCCCTGGGTCGCGTCGCAAATCCCGGTAGCTTCCATCCGCTATCAGGTACTGCAGTTCGCCGTCAGCCACCCGGTAGAATGACTTGCCAACGGCAGTTTGCAAAAAGCATGGAATTTCATGTTTCTCAGTTTCAAGCCGCTGGACGAACGGGTCGATGCCGATGGCGTCCATCATTTCAAATGGACCTTGTAGCCAGTTGTAACCAAGCTTCATGGCATCGTCTATCGCTACCAGCGATTCATTCACATCGGGTACCAGCATCGCTGCATAACACAAGGTATTTGACAGAACCTCCCAGGCGAATTGACCGTACTTATCGCCCTGGCCCATTAGTATAGAGAGATCGCCAGTCTCTTCCGCTCCAGGCGCTATTTCCGGTTTGGATCGATCAAAGTCCCGGTATTCAAAACGCTCGAAATCCAGTGTCTGTTTACTGGTTTTGTCCCCTGGACGCTCGAGCCGGTAAAACCCACCCTTTTTCACCTTGTTACCCAGGTAGCCTTCCGAGATCATCCGGGTCATCAAGGGAATTTCCCCCGCGACCGCGTGAAACGGATCGTCCCCGGGAAGGATAGAAACCAGACTCTTGACCACATCACTCATCAGGTCGATCCCGATCAGGTCGTACAAACCAAATACCCCGGTCTTGGGCACCCCCATTGGGCGCCCGAACAGACCATCGGCTTCTTCGGGCTTCAAGCCAAGCCTGAATGCCGCGTGTAACGCTGTTTGGATGGCGAACACACCCACCCGGTTGCCGAGGAAGCCGGGGGTGTCATTACACACAACGATGCCTTTGCCCATGCGTGATTCATTGAACCGCTCCAGGCACTCGATCACTTCTTCGCTGGTATCTTCCCCGCGAACGAGTTCCAGCAGCCGCATGAAGCGCACGGGATTGAAAAAGTGCGTAATCGCAAACTCGGCGCGGAATGATGCGGGCATACCTTCCACCAGCATGGAGATGGGAATGGTGGAAGTGTTGGATGTGACAATTGAGCCAGGCTTGCGCACCGTATCGATTTGCCGGTAAAGCGCCTGCTTGACATCCAGTCTTTCGACCACGGCTTCGGCGATCCAGTCCCTATCGCTGAGCTTATCCATATCGTCTTCGATATTGCCGATGGTGATGTGCTTCAGCTTGTCCGGGTGCAGCAATCCTGGCTGCCGCTTGTCCAACAACCTCTCGAGCGCCCGTTCACAAATCGCGTTGCGATTTTCCCCCGCAGAGGGAAGGTCAAGCAGCAGCACATCAATCCCTGCGTTGGCCAGCTGACCGGCGATACCCAGGCCCATTGTTCCTGCGCCAATGACCGACGCCTTATTGATCTCGTACATAGACTTTCTCAATTTATGTTGACGGGTTATTCGAGAATATGAAGTTTTTCAACAGATAACGACATTCATTGGGCGCTTCTTGCGGGACCATGTGTCCACTTTGCGCAATGATGTCCAGCTGTGGGTTGCCCAGGGCCTTGACCAGCGCCATTCCGGCTTTGCGCGGCGCCATGCGGTCCTTGCCCGCCAGGATAACCTGCCTGGGACAGCTGATGCTGGCGGCCGCGGTTTCTCCATTGTGATAGGCATTACAGGCTTTGAGATCGGCTGACAGCTCGTTGGGTACATTGCCGCGCA
Organism: Pseudomonadota bacterium; assembly: GCA_022565025.1. Taxonomy (GTDB): domain Bacteria; phylum Pseudomonadota; class Gammaproteobacteria; order Xanthomonadales; family SZUA-36; genus JAJRRA01. The sequence goes on along the minus strand of JADFKH010000007.1, from coordinate 4,193 downwards.
TCACTTTTGTGCCACCGGCGATCATTGAATTGCCTGGGATCGGGCCCTGGTGAAAATGACCAGCGGAACCGAACCCCCATGACATCATCATGGCGATCGCTGCTTCGGGTTGGTTTTGAGCGCTTTCAAGCAGGGCAGAATGGACCGGCGTGGCCAGGCCGCTGGCAATGAATGAAACACTGCGCAATTTCTCCGGGTAACGCGATGCAAATTCCAGCGCGGTCAGGCAACCCTGTGAATGGGCCACCAGTGAAATATTATCGACATCAAGAGCCGTTACGACATCATTCAACCAGTCAGCCATGTCCTCTATGCGGGTGAGTGGCGGCCCCGGCGAAAATGTATGACCGGGAAAGTCGGGTGCCAGCACCGCGTAATTCCTGAATGCAAAAAACCGCGTATGCAGACCCCAGAAAGAGTGGTCGAGTCCGCTGCCATGCAGAAAAATGACAGCTGGCTTGCTAGTGTCAAACGCTTTGCCCCCGTTGGTGGCAAATGCCCGCTTGCCCTTGACCTGGAAATACATTTTATGCTTTCGCCACTTTCCTGGATGCGCGGAATCCATCTTCAAAGCCGGCCATGATGTCATCGGCATCCTCCAGCCCGACGGACAGCCGTATCATGTCATCCGTGATGCCGGCAGCCACCAGTGCCTCGGCATCCACGCGCGAGTGGGTAGTGGTTGCCGGATGTATGATCAGGGTCTTGGCATCACCGACATTGGCCAGGTGAGACGCCAACTGCACATTTTCTATGAATGCTTTTCCGGCATCTCTGCCCCCTTTCACACCGAAGCTGACAATCGAGCCCGCACCTTTGGGCAGGTATTTCTTGGCCAGCGCATGGCTTCTGTGCTCCGGCAGATCTGGATGAATAACCCACACCACCTGCTCGTGATTTTGCAGAAACTCGAGCAATTTACGGGTGTTTTCCAGGTGCCTGTCCATCCGCAGGGACAGGGTTTCAATGCCTTGCAGCAGCAAGAATGCATTCATCGGGCTCATCGTGGGTCCGAAATCCCTCATTGCCTCCGCGCGTAAACGCATGGCGAAAGCGCTGGGGCCAAACTCTTCCCACAAAATGATCCCTGAAAAGGGCGCATAAGGTTCGGTAATGGTCGGAAACTTGTCCGCGGCGCCCCAGTCAAAATTTCCTCCGTCAACCACGGCCCCACCGATGGCAACACCATGTCCTCCCATCCACTTGGTCACCGAATGGATGATGATGTTTGCGCCATGATCGAAGCACCTGCACAAATAAGGTGTGTTGAATGTGGCATCGATCATCAGAGGGATCTGCTTGGCTTTAGATATTTCGCCGATGGCCTCCAGGTCCATGATGTCCAGGCCGGGATTGCCAATGAGTTCTCCGTAGATCACCCTGGTGTTGTCCTGGATGGCGTCCTCAAATCCCTGGGTATCGGTAGGATCCACGAATGTTGTGTTAATTCCAAAACGCGGCAGGGTGTTTTTCATCAGGCTGATGTTGCCGCCGTACATCTGGGTCGAGGCAACGATGTGGTCACCCTGCCCCAGGATGGCGGTTAGCGCACAAAACGTGGCGGCCATTCCAGAGGCCATGCACACCGCGGCCGAACCGCCTTCGAGCGCTGCAATGCGCTGTTCCAAAACACCGACGGTGGGGTTGGTAATGCGGCTGTAGGCATGTCCGCCCCGTTCCAGATTGAATATGGAAGAAGCCGTGTCGGTATCGGGAAACACATAGGACGTGGTCTGGTAGATCGGACTGGCGCGCGCGCCGAATTCGCCATCCACGGTTTGACCGGCGTGCAGGCTGAGCGTATCAAATGAAAAAAAATCCGGCATATCATTAGTACTCCTGTGGAGGGAGGATTGGGTCGGACTAATTTAAGTGTTTGTAATCACAAATATTTTTGAGATTATTGTAAATTCTTAGGGCTTAAAACGTCTATTTTTCATGCGGAATTTGGCTTTAAACTATTTGACTCTCTGACGGACAAAAACATTGCTTATTATCAAACTTACTCATCCTCACGTCATCACAATTTTGTCCGGGCTTGTAGTTGCTCTGTAAATGACACTGGCCCTACCGCCACAGATTCTGTCCATTGGGGCTCACGCCAGCATGGACCATCCCTTAATTGCTCTTCCACCCAACTTTGGTGTTGATGCCTGAAGGCTTCCATGTCATTAAAACCACCCCATTCAACCCGTGCACGTTGATCCATAATTCGGTAGCGTCTCGTTGGTGGGGAGGATTGGGTCGGACCAATTTAAGTATCATCCAGAGCCGCACGACGTGACACGCTCGCGCTCTTTTATCGGCCCCATTTATTTCGGTGGATACTGCTTCAAATTCGCCCCGTTGCCAAGGTCAAATTGGCCGTCTAGATACTTGTTGAACAACCGTGATCGATGATTTACACTCGCGCTGCGCTGTCCTACGACTTTGTTCATCTCTGGTTCATTTCCCCCTCAATACACTACTTCGATCCACTATTCCTTCTGGAGAAATCTGAAATGTTTCGTTATATCTGTGCATTTTATTTGTTTGTTTTGATCACCGGCCCTGTCTATGCCCAGACACGGATTCATGTTGTTGTACCGCCTGGAGATGTGGCGGCATTAAAGCAGGCAATACTCGATGCCAACGCTCGTCCATCGGACCAAGAGACAATTATTCAAACGGCTGGAAAGTTCGCCTTTCCCTTCGGAGTTGTGCTGCCCCACATCGAAGGAGCTATAACGATTGATGGCTCTCCTGGTGCAGTTTTTCGGGGAAGTTCTTCCCGCCCCATTTATTCTGGAGAGGGGGAGGAATTAAGAGTTGAGCAACTATTTTATGTTGAAGCAAGTGGTTCGCTGCGGTTATTAAATATTGAATTGACTGATTTTATCCTTGCGCACGATGGCGAGGGGCTGATCGAGAATAAAGGGGAACTCTATCTGGAACAGGTGCAATTGTCTTTAATTTACGGGTCAAATGCTTGTGCTGGACGTTTTGTGTGCTACTCCGCTAAGCCAGTAATTATCAACCACTCTTCCGGTTACCTTGATTTCGATAAAGTTTCGATCATAAACTCAGGGGCTAGAATTGTTAACTTCAATGTCGGTGACGGGGGGCTATTGCGTAATGAGGGTAGTGCCGTCATGAAAAACGTTCAGATGTACTTGTCTGGAGCCATTGCGAGTTGGGATACGCCGCTACGCAATTTCGGCGATTTGAAGGTGCAAAATTCCAGCTTTATGTATTTTGATCAAAATGGTTCACAGTGGTTGGAGTTACTCACAACCTCTGACGGAGCCAATACCGAATTCGTCAATTCTGTCTTCGCCGGATTCTCTGGTTTTTGGTGTCAGAAGGCCACCAGCTTAGGCTACAACTTGATTGATTCGTTTGATTGCAACTGGTCGGCTGAGGGAGATTTGACAGGAGTTCCAACGGGTCTTATCTGGCGTCCTGTCTCTTCCAGATGGAAAATCCTCACTCATGCGCTGGTGCCGAGTGCTGCGAGCGTGGCTGTGGATTCCGCTAATCCAGATCAATGCACTTCTCACAGTCTTGGATCTGTTTTTCGGAGCAATAAGGACGGTAATGGCGATGGCCAGAGCGGCTGTGACCGGGGTGCGGTTGAATTGGTCCCAATTGGTCTAGGCGAGGGTGGAATCAACGGCTTGTATTACAACCCCGAAGCCGATGGTCATTATATTCACATTCTTCAAACTGATTTCACCACACTGGTGGTCTGGACTACCTTTGACGCGGATGGGAATCAGGCATGGGTGTTCGGTACTGGTGAGTTAATAAACGGCCGCTCAGTCATTGCAGATACCTACATCAACAGGAATGGAGGTGTTTCAATGAATGGTGAAATTACGGCGTCAGAAGCAGAACACTGGGGGCGGATTGAAGTCGATATGACCTCATGTACAGAAGGACTGGTCGCCTTCTATAGCGATTTGCCTGAGTTCGGTAACGGCCAGTTCCCCATTGAACGACTGGCGTATGTAAAACAACTGGGGTGTATTGATTAGGGCTACTTACTTTTTCTCCCTTTGGTGAACCTCCTCACCTGAACCGCAAGGCCGGCTATACCAGAGCCACCGCACAAGGGCGGCGATGATATTGGCTGGCTCTCCCTTGATTTCGGGAAGTTTCAGTCCGTGTACGGCGAAGGGCGCGGGATTATTACGCTGAGCGCTTGAAAAAGG
>JADFKH010000128.1 GCA_022565025.1 Pseudomonadota bacterium | reverse complement strand
ATTTTCTGAGTGTTCGTTTTGTGTTTGAAAGCGGGGTCCGCTTCGGCTTTAGAAAAGAAATTTCGCTGGTGTTCTTGATCAGTTTTATCGGCTTGGGCGTCAACCAGGCGGTGCTGTATTTCGGCATCGGAATCCTTGGCTGGGAAATGTTGTTCATCAAGCTGTGCGCCACCGGGTCGGTGTTTTTTTGGAATTTTGGCGCCCGCTCACAGTATATTTTTAAACCCCTTGAAGCTGCGCATGAAAAAGAAAAGAGTCATTGATTTCTTCGTAAAGCCTGGCCAAGCTGAGCCCTGCACATGGCCCAGCACAACGTCTTCCTTGCGCGATGCCGGCCTGGTCAAATTAGCGGGTTTTTTTCTGCAATTACAGGTTGCTTCCTTAGCAAACCGAAGCCCACTGAAGAACTATAATTGTTCCTGGTAAGACCGGCAATTGTATCCTTCCTTCGCTAATTCTGAATCCAGTTTCGTCTTGTCAACGATCAAGCCGTAGGCAACGTGTTCGCTGCCTTCCCGTCCCAGCATCCAAACCTCGGACGATATGCCCCTGTACTGCTCCAACAGCTTAATCCCTTCCTCATTGAATTTCGTAGTCAAACCGGACAGAAAGACAGCATATACATCCTTGATCTTAAGGTTGCATAGCTGCTGCAGGTGAGGAACGATTGCCACCAGATTTACTGCTCGCCTGTTCGTAAGGACCGAATAATTCGCATGTTTGACCGTCGCAACCACGCCATGGACCGGTATGCGCTGAGCCAATATGGTCATGGAACTCGTCACGGCCGTAAAGGCAGAGGCGATTTTCGTTCCAAATTCTTGTGCAGGAGAGTCATAATACTCATAGGAATGGGCAATACCCGGGTTGGTATTCCTCGCTGCATCCCTCTGTGCCAGCAACCGGCCCTGGATGATGATTGAGTTGGCGATCAAGCTCAGGATCACGGTAAGCAGAGACATTTTGATTAAGGCCGGGTAACGGGTCTTGGATAGGCTTGTGAAGTAAAGTACAGGCTGCAGAATTAGCAAAAATACGATGGGGTGCAGGAACCGCGTCATTTGATCCGGGGACCGCCAGATAACCAGGATTACTAAGTAAAATACCAAGTACACGGCGTCCAGCTTACGTTGGTACAGGCGCAGGCTGAGCCCGATCAGGCAAAGCAGAAATAGGCCGAATGAGAATAGAAAAAACCAAATGTTCGGGTGACTCAATGAAAGGTAGTGATTCCAGGAAGACAGAATCTGTAAAAAGTTGATTTGAATATTTTGCCATAAAAGCTCCAGGACAACTTTGTACCCGGCATCGCTGCCGCTGGTGTAGGATTGCAAATAATGAGCATAAGTAAATTTGCTGGATTGAGGATCCATAACACCCCACAATAACCACAACACAGTGCTCGACAACGCGACAATAGGGAACCCGATTTTCTGCTTTCTTGACAACTCTTGTTCAAACACCGGCACCACAAAGATGGCTGCAACAAGCGCTATCCCAATGGAACGAGTCAGAATCGTCAGCGACAGAAAGAACAGCAAAAGCAAATACCAGGCCCACGAAGCGTTTTCACTCTTCTTGATAAATGAATAGAGCGCCAAGACTGCCAGCGAAAGCAACAGGTACAGATTTTCAGATAGGATACCCATGCTTGAAGTGACGGCGCCGGGCAGCAAACACATTCCCAGGGCAAGCAGGCTTCCGGTCAGCCATCCCAGCAGGCGGTAGGCCATCCAGCCAAACAAAAAGATACTGGCAAGCATGCTGATCGATACCAGTAAATGGCTCAACCAAAGGGATTCGGACGCTCCGGTGATGGCCAGAACCCAGGGAAACCCAGGAGGAAGGGTTTGCACCGGCCAAGTATAAAGTTCGGCAGCGCTGGGTACAAAAAACGGTGACCATTTTCGAGCGAAGAGTACATAGTTTGCAGCATCATTTGAAAAAGTGGCAAATCCTTCGAACAGCGTAATTGACAGGAGATGAAAGGCGTAAACGACAAGCAGTGTCAATAAATACAATAGAAAAATATAATCTGTTCTGGAAAACCTGCTGACGCCAATCATTGTTCGATGCGCTCCATAGTTTTTCGAATAATTTGAAGATGGATTACGGTTCTATTCAGATTCAGTGGTGGCCAGTCAAGTCTACCCGGTGGGCCCGGTAGTCAGTCAAGTATCAACCAAGAATGTTGCAGGAACCACGTGGGAATCCAGGCTTATTTGCAACGCAGGCTTTGTTAGAAACCCCTATCTGGGGCCAAAAGGCTCTGGAAAGATCGCTCGCAAGCGAGCCTCTACAGGAGGGGCCCGGTTAGGTCAATTTACCGTGGCAGTGCTTGTATTTGTTGCCTGAGCCACAGGGACACGCCTCGTTCCTGCCGATCTTGCGTCCTTCGCGGATAAAAGGTTCACTACTGTGTGGAGTAGTTGCATCCGGACTTGCCGCCCCGGCCATGCCGGCCTGATCATGCCGGAATTCCATCTGCGATCCCGGGCGCCGTCGTGCATCCACCGCCTCAACGTCTTCTTCTGCTTTAACCTGCACTCTGGCCAGGATCCGAATGACTTCCTGTTTGATGTTGTGCAGCAGTTCGGTGAACATTTCGTAGGATTCACGCTTGTATTCCTGCATCGGCTGTTTTTGCGCATAGCCGCGCAGGCCGATGCCCTGGCGCAAGTAGTCCATACAGGCCAGGTGGTTTTTCCAGTGCTGGTCGAGTACGTTCAACATCAATGCTTTCTCGAAATGCCGCATGACCGGTGCGCCCGTCTGTTCTTCCTTGGCCAGGAAATGCGCATCAGAGGGATTTTAGGTACCATTTTAAGCGAGTCTCCGAGAAACCCGGGGCGATTCACTTTTTTGCAATTTGCTGCTATATTGATTAACCTAATTAATTTGATCAATCTAAAAAGGTGTCTCAAATGGATGTTTTTAGCGCAACTGATGCCAAAAGAGAATTTGGCGAAATGCTTATGAGGGCGCAAAAAGCCCCTGTCGGCGTAACCAGAAACGGCAAGCCGATAGCCGTTATTGTTTCCGAAATCGAATATCAGGCTTTGAAGCTGCAAGCATTAAGGGCTGCTTTAATAGAAGGCGAGCAGAGCGGGGATGCCGGCAGGCTGGACATGCAAACAATTAAGGCAAAAGCCATGCGCAAAGCGGGGCTGAATGGCTGAAGTGCTCAAGATTCACAAGCAAGCCCTGGCAGAGCAAGACATTATCGACATATGGTTATATTCCTTTGCAAATTGGGGCCGGGCTCAAGCCGATAAATACCATGATCAGCTTGATAGCGCTTTTTCACTAATAGCTGAGAATCCCTCCATTGGTGTGGTTTGCGATATGGTGCGGGAAGGATACAGAAAATATCATGTTAATCGTCATTTAGTCATGTATCGCTTCAGTAAAACCACCTTACAAATTGTCCGTGTTCTCGGTGAAGAAATGGATTACAAGGCCCACTTTTAACTGCCAACATACGAAGGAGCGTGGCTTTGATCGAGTTCTTGCTGGAACAGCAGGACACTACTGTAGCTGGCTTGCGAGTGCGGAGATCAGTCTGTCGGCCCCAAGGGGCCTCTTACATTTTTAGCTTAATTTACCGTGGCAGTGCTTGTATTTGTTGCCGGAGCCACAGGGGCACGCCTCGTTCCTGCCGATCTTGCGTCCTTCGCGGACAAAGGTAACACCACCTTGGGGGGGAGCTGCATCCGGACTTGCCGCCCCGGCCATGCCGGCCTGATCGTGCCGGAATTCCATCTGCGATCCCGGGCGCCTTTGTGCATCCACCGCTGCAACGTCTTCTTCGGCTTTAACCTGCACTCTGGCCAGGATCCGAATGACTTCCTGTTTGATGTTGTGCAGCAGTTCGGTGAACATTTCGTAGGATTCACGTTTGTATTCCTGCATCGGCTGTTTTTGCGCATAGCCGCGCAGGCCGATGCCCTGGCGCAAGTAGTCCATGCTGGCCAGGTGGTCTTTCCAGTGCTGGTCGAGTACATTCAACATCAATGCTTTCTCGAAATGCCGCATGACCGCTGCGCCCGTCTGTTCTTCCTTGGCCAGGAAATGCACATCCACCGCCTCGATGATTCGTTGGCGTAAAACCTCCTCATGGACCTGGTCGTCTTCCGCCAGCCACTGGTTCACCGGAACGTGAACGCCAAATTCACCGTCCAGCGCTTTTTCCAGTGCAGGCACTTCCCATTGTTCGTCAATGCTGCCTGGTGGAATGAACTGGTCTATTACTTCGTGGAATACGTCGTGCCGCATCTCGCTGATGATCTCGCCGATTTCTTCGGCTTCCATCAACTCGCTACGCTGCTGGTAAACAACCCGGCGCTGATCGTTGGCCACGTCATCATAGTCCAGCAGGTGTTTGCGCACATCAAAGTTGTGCGCTTCGACTTTGCGCTGGGCGTTTTCGATTGCGCGGTTCAGCATGCCAGCCTCGATCGCCTCATCTTCTTTCATCCCAAAACGCTGCATCATCGATGCCATCCGGTCCGAGGCGAAAATGCGCATCAGGTTGTCTTCCAGGGATAGATAGAATCTCGAGGAGCCCGGGTCGCCCTGCCTGCCTGAACGGCCGCGTAGCTGGTTATCGATACGGCGTGACTCGTGGCGTTCGGTGCCAATGATGTGCAGGCCTCCCGAATCAATGACTTTTTCATGGCGTATCTGCCACTGGGAACGAATTTTTTCTTTACGCTCCTCCGGCTCATCCTCTGCCAGCTGCTCCAGTTCTGCTGCCAGGCTGCCGCCGAGGACAATATCGGTACCACGGCCCGCCATGTTGGTCGCAATAGTCACCGCGCCAGGCCCGCCTGCCTGGGCGACAATGATCGCTTCACGCTCATGTTGTTTGGCGTTGAGTACTTCGTGCCTGATCTTGTCCTTCTTGAGCAGCCCGGACAAGAGTTCCGAAGTCTCGATCGACGTGGTACCGACCAGTACCGGCTGGCCGCGCTCCTTACAGTCCCTGATGTCATCGATGATGGCCTTGTACTTGGCGTCTATCTTCAGGAATACCAAGTCATCTTTGTCATCACGAATCATCGGTTTCGCGGTGGGAATAACCACCACTTCAAGATCGTAGATAGACTGGAATTCGTAGGCTTCGGTATCGGCTGTACCGGTCATACCCGCCAGCTTCTCATACAGACGGAAATAATTCTGGAAGGTGATCGAAGCCAGGGTCTGGTTTTCTTTCTGGATCGGCACTCCTTCCTTAGCTTCCACGGCCTGGTGCAGCCCCTCAGACCAGCGGCGGCCGATCAGTGCCCGGCCGGTAAATTCATCGACGATGACGACCTCGCCATCCTTGACCAGGTAATCCACGTCTATAGCGTACAGGTGATGCGCTCTCAGGCCTGCGTTCAAGTGGTGAACGAGGTTCAGATTGTTGGCGTCATAGAGACTGTCTTCGGCTTTCAACAGCCCGGACTTGACCATCAATTCCTCAACATGCGCCATGCCGTCTTCGGTCAGGTACACCTGCTTTTGCTTTTCATCAATGGTGAAATCACCTGGGCCAACCTCATCCTCTAGCTCCGAAATTATCTCTGCCGGTTCCAGATTGGGGATCATCTGATTGATCCGCACATAGAGTTGCGGGGTATCATCCGTCGGACCCGAGATAATCAGCGGTGTACGTGCTTCATCGATCAGGATCGAGTCGACTTCGTCGACAATAGCAAAATACCGGTTACGCTGCACTCGCTGATCGGTTGAAAACGCCATGTTGTCACGCAGGTAATCAAAACCCAGCTCATTGTTGGTGGCGTATAAGACATCGCAGGCGTAAGCGGCCCGCTTGGCGGCCGGCGTCATTCCCGGGACTACAACACCAACGGTCAAGTCCACTGCCTCGTAAATGGGACGCATCCAGTCCGCATCCCTTCGCGCCAGGTAGTCATTGACGGTCACCACGTGCACACCCCGGCCGGTGAGAGCATTCAGGTGGACAGCCAGGGTCGCCATCAGGGTCTTGCCCTCGCCGGTCTTCATCTCGGTAATCATTCCACGATGCAGCACCACACCGCCGACCAGCTGCACATCGTAATGTCGCAGGCCAAGTGTTCGTTGCGAGGCTTCGCGTACGATCGCAAATGCCTCAGGAAGCAGCGCTTCCAAGCTTTCACCTGCCTGGTAACGACTGCGTAATTGCGCTGTTTTTGCTTTGAGTTCCTGGTCAGAGAGGTTCTTGATGGAGGGCTCAAGGTCATTCACCTGGTTAACGACCTTGCCCATTTTCTTGACCAGCCGTTCATTGCGACTGCCGATGAATTTTGTAATCAGCTTGTTCAGCATTGAAATTTTTTCTAAAGAAGCGCTGGAACGTATTTGGGGTCTGAGCAGGGCTCATGCAAGCCAAGTGCGGCGACAATTAGGCCTTGGTCATTAGCCGCGAACACTGCCGCGCTCCTAGTCCGGCCACGACTCGATAATGGGCCCAGCCGGTTAAAAGTGGCATTGGGCAATGTAAAGAACTACGCTTCATGGATGACTCGTCTTCCACAGTCCGGTGAACCAACGCAACGCGTTTGCGAGATCCTCAATGACCCCGATTCCAGTCTCGGCAATTTACTCGAGCGCGCCAGTTACCTGATGCAACTCGAGACTCTGCTAACTGGCCTGCTCGACTCCGACCTGGCAGCTCAATTCCAAGTTGCCGCAGCCAGGAAAAACAGGCTAATCCTGATCTCTCCCAGCGCGTCCTGGGCCACCAGGCTGCGCATGCAGGCGCCCCGCCTGATCAGTTCACTGCACGCAGCGGGTGTCCGGCAAATCGAACACATCGACATCCGGGTTGCTCCGCTTGCCCGGCAGACGCTTGGAACAAGGTCAAAAAGACCGCTCTCCGCCGCCGCAAAACAGGCCCTGGGTCACATGGCCCACCTAAGAGACGAAACCAGCAGAGACGAAACCAGCGACTGAAACGCCAAAACAGGTGACCCGACCACGCGGACGGCGGATAATATCAAAAAACCACCGAAATGTCGTGAATAAGGGATTTCTGTCAGGTGGCGTGTGCCGGACGGGCGTAGGATATCGGGACGGTCTGCGAGTCGTCGAAGGTGACTTCTTCCCAGGCTGACGGCCTGTCCAGGAGTTCGCGCAGCAGCAGGTTGTTGAGTTCGTGGCCTGATTTGTAACCCGAGAATGCCCCGATGAGACCATGCCCCAGGAGATAAAGGTCACCGATGGCGTCCAGAATCTTGTGTTTCACGAATTCATCCTCAAAGCGCAAACCATCTTCGTTTAAAATGCGATAGTCATCCAGTACAACCGCGTTGTCCATGCTGCCACCTAAAACCAGGTTTCTCGCGCGCAGCATTTCAATGTCGCGCATGAAGCCAAACGTACGCGCCCGGGCAATTTCCTGCAGATAGGAAGTGGTTGAGAAATCAAAGGATGCAAACGACAACTGGGACTTGAAGACGGGATGATTAAAATCAATCTTGAAGGATACGCGGAAACCATCATAGGGATCGAGACGGGCCCACTTGTCTTCCACGCGTGCTTCAACCCGTTCCAGGATACGAATAAATCGTTTGGCAGCAGTCTGCTCTTCGATCCCCGCAGATTGGATAAGGAACACGAATGGACCTGCGCTGCCATCCATAATCGGCACTTCAGCGTTACTGAGATCAACATATGCATTATCGATTCCCAGGCCCGCAAAAGCCGACATCAGGTGCTCCACGGTGGAAACCCTGACACCTTCCTTGGCCAAAGAAGTATTCATGCTGGTGTCGCCAACATGAGTTGCAAAGGCAGGAACTTCCACCACCGGGTCGAGGTCTGTACGCCGGAAAATGATACCTGTGTTGACGGCTGCAGGGCGCAGCGTCATGAAAACTTTTTCACCGGTATGAATGCCAACGCCGGTAGCGCGAATGACATTTTTGAGGGTGCGTTGATTAACCATATGGGGGACTCCTCAAAAGCTGCGGCATACTAGCACACCGAAGGTAGGCTTCATAGCCACAGCCTAGTGTAGTGTCCTACACTAGGTCAATCCGCCTGGGTGCGCAGGAACGATGGAATATCCAGGTAGTCGATATTCTTCTGCTGCTCAAACAGGTCCTTGTTCCCCACATCGGCAATGCGCTGATCACGATCCCAGTCGAATTCCTCAACGGTTCCTTCATCAGGCAACCCTGGGTCT
>JADFKH010000127.1 GCA_022565025.1 Pseudomonadota bacterium | reverse complement strand
TGCTATTCGCCTCAAAAGACCGAAAAACTGTCCTCACTGTGTCATTTTCTCGCTACGGATATTTCTACCGCGCAGACTCCTAGCCCGCAACTCGTGCAATATGCGGATTAGCGGTGCTCAGAACCTGTAATTAAAAATAATGCCGTTGGTTGCCGGGTTGTTCCAGTTGGCTTGCAGCGTCGTGATGTCTGGGCGCGCTGCCGGGTTATATACCCTGGCCCAGTTCAAAGTTGCGGTGTCCTCGAGATTGAGATAATAGATCTGGATTTGGAAACTGTCGGTCGCCTGCCAGATCAAGCGGAAATCGGTCCTGGTGTGTGAGTCCTGCCTGACGCCCGGAAGGTTAATGTCGGAGACATAATAATCACTGGCGTAGGTGCTCTGCAGGTAAGGCGTCAGGGTTCCCCAGTTCTCAAATTCAAAGCTGTATGAAGCCCGCAGACCAATCACCCATTCGGGCGACAGGGCCGGGCTCCAGCCGTCGAATGACAACAGATCCCCATCAGTGTGTCCCGGGATGTCTCCCAGGCCATTGAGATTTGCCGCGACGTAGTCTCCGAATGTAGCATCCGTGTACGCAATATTAGTGGCGAGATTCCACCGCGGCGTGGGCGACCACTGGATTTCCGCTTCGATACCCCTGGCATCCATAGCGCCGCCATTACCGGTATATTCGGTGGCCTCCGGTGACCCCGGGAAAGGCAACACCAGGAAAGACTGCGACTGGACATCCTTGAAATCGTTGTACCAGGCTGCCAGGTTTAGCAGCACATCACCATCGGCCAGCACGCTTTTCAGACCGAATTCATAAGCCGTCAGTTTTTCCGGCTGCCAGGTCGCCTTGACGCCGGGCGCCGAATTGATGCCACCGGCAAGGTAGCCGCTTGAAGCCGAGATATAACCCATCGTATGGTCGTTAATGTCGTATTCCAGTGCACCTTTCCACAGGATATCGTCCCAACTGCCCTTTTCGCCAGTTTTCAGCGTCTTGTTGTCCTCATTCCAACGCAGGCCGCCGCTAATCGTCAATCGATCGGCAAATTGATAGCTGACCTGGCCGAAAACTGCTTGGGTATCGGTCAAATAGTCTCCGTTCACATCCCAGTCGGGTTGTGAAATCACGCCGTTTTTGGCCTCCAGCCAGCCCCAATTCGCTTCTTGATCGGACCAGTAGAGTCCCAGCAGCCAGTTAAGGGCCCCGTTACCGTTGGATGACAAACGCAGTTCGCTGGACCAGCCAGACTCACTGGTGCCCCAACCGGCGAATGCACTGCTGGTGAACTCTCCCTCACTGCTGTAATCGTTGTCATAGGTTTGAGTACCCTCGTATTTGGTGTAGCTGCTTAGCCATTGCGCCCTGGCGAAACCCATGTCCCAGTTGAGGTCAATCGTATTGACCTCGTGTTCGTATTGGGCCGCAGAAATGAAATTCCGATACACAGCCCACGGCCCGGAGTCTGGTACGAATCCAACCGGCGCAAACTGGTGGCCGGGTTTTAACTCACCATCGACATATGCACCGATCTGCTGATAGCCCCAGGGCGCCGAGCCCGTACCGTTTTCGTCCTGGTACTTTCTCCGCAAGAGGATGTTGAAATTATCACTGGGCTGCCATAACAGGCTCGTGCGCAGCGTCTGTTCTTTGCGGTCGTTGAGGTCATCTGAATCTGGTTCGATGACGAAATTGCTGATCCAACCGGACCGGCTCTCGGAAAGACCTGCCATGCGGAATACCAGCGTGTCGCTGACGGGAATATTCAGCACCAGTCGCCAGCGTGTTTTATCCGGAAGACCGTTTTCAGCCTCGGCATAGCCGTGAAACCCATCAAAGGTGGGTTTATTCGTGACGATATTGATGGCGCCGGCGTAGGCGTGCTGACCGAAATTCGTTATCTGGGGCCCGCGCAGTACGTCAATTCGCGCTACATCCAGCAAGGACTCAAGCCTCGCGGTTGAGGTCGGAATATACACTCCATCCTCAAATACGCCCACCACCGAAGCAGCCTCAGGTCCTACGCTGTTGGTCCGGGCGCCCCGCATGGACAGGCGGACATCGTGACCGGTCTGTCCGTAGCGCAAACCCGGCGCCAGGTACTCCAGGCGCGACAGATCTTCAACACCCCCAAGGGCCAGTTCCTCCGCACCCAGACGGGTAATTGAGGCCGGCAACCCGGGACGCGCCTGTCCGGCCGCCGCAAAAACATCCCCGCTATGTGCTGCACCGGTGGTGGACGCTGAAGCTCCCGCGTCCACAGCCGCCGCCTGTTGCATTACCGCATGCTCATTTCTGGCCGATTCCAGTTCAGTCTCCAGTTCAGAAATAGTCTGCCTGACATTCTTCAGCTGTGTTTCGAACCTGTTAATCTCCACCTGCATTGCCGCCTCACGTTTAGTCAAGACCGAATCAGCCGGCTCCGATGCTGCCATTCCAACGGCTGCAAAGATCATCAAAATAACGGTGAGAGAAAAGAGTAGAGAGGGCCGCATGATATTCTCCCGAGTGGAATTCCAGCACGAATCGGCTGGTCCATGAAGTCCAGCAGTGTATCAGTTTCGCGCTGTTCGGTCATACCCGGTAATACGGTATGGATGATCAAAAAGCGTCAACTGAACATGCCTTTGAGCATGAAGAAAACAAGGGCCGCGAGGATTCCACTTGCAGGCAATGTGACTACCCAGGAAACAATAATCCCGCCGACAACCCGCAAATCGATGGCGCCAACACCCCGGGCCAGGCCGACCCCGATCACTGCACCCACCAGAATGTGAGTGGTGGACACCGGTAGCCCCGTTCTCGAAGCAAGAACGACGGTGGCGGCAGCGGCCAGTTCGGCAGAAAAACCGCGGGTAGGGGTCAGTTGCGTGATGCGTGTGCCGATGGTCTGCATCACCCGGTAACCCATGGTCGAAAGTCCAACAACAATCCCGGTTCCGCCCAATACTAAAATCCATAATGGCAGCGCGGACTGCTGCGCCATTTCACCACCGGACTTGACCACGCTGGCAACCGCAGCCAACGGGCCGATTCCATTGGCGACATCGTTGGAACCGTGGGCGAAGGCCATGGAGCAAGCTGAAAAAACCATCATGGGCACGAAAATCTTCTCGACGCTGGCAAAGCGATATTTGCGGTCCGCTTCCGTGTCTACTTTTATTCTGCGAATCAGTATCCAGCCGATAAAGGCAATGATCAGGCCAAAAACCAGCGCAGCCAGGAAGCTCATGGGCACAGACAATTCCAGTTTGAGGTGTTCCAGCCCCTTGAACAGGGTGACCAGGGAAATTATGAAACCGAGCAGGAAAACGTAAAATGGACCCCACCTGCGAGCGCTGTCGAAGGGCGAATCGGTATCCAGGATGAATTTTCGGATACTCATCATCAGCATGTAGGCAAGGAAACCGCCCAGCGCCGGTGAGATCAACCAGCTGGCGAGGATGAATCCGAGCTTGCCCCAGTAAACCGCGTCCGGGCCAATACCGGCGAGCGCAAAACCAATCAGCGCACCCACAATGGAGTGTGTGGTGGAAACCGGCCAGCCACGGGAAGACGCAAACATCAGCCATATACCCGCGGCCAGTAGTGCGGCGAGCATGCCAAACACCAGAATCTCCGGCTGGCCGGCGATCCCGCTGGGATCAACAATGCCTTTACGGATGGTGGACGTGACGTTTCCCCCGCCGATGAAAGCACCGGAAAATTCAAATATGGCAGCGATCAAGATGGCCTGTTTGACCGTAATGGCGCCGGAACCTACCGAGGTGCCCATGGCGTTGGCGACGTCATTGGCGCCGATACCCCAGGTCATGTAGAGGCCAAAAATAATGGCCAGAACCATAAAAACAGTGCCGTATTGAGCAATGATGTCCATGTGCTGTCCCTTACCTGGCGATCAGAAGCCGCAGGCGGTCGCCTACTTTCTCGGCATAATCGGCGAGGTCGCCGATCCACTCAATGAGCCGGTACCACATCATCACTGAAACCGGTTTCATCTCGTCTTCATGGTCAAACAGGGCGCGGGCCAGAGCAACGCCCAGTTCATCTGTTTCGTCCTCGATGTCGTTCAGTTCTTTGAGCATGGCATCGACCTTGTCCACTTCGCGGCCACGGAAACCCATGGCCAGCAATTCATCCAGTTCCGCGATGACGCTGGCGGAATGCTCACAGGTGTCGATACAGCGCACAGTCAATGCGATCAGCGGTTCTTGCATGAACTGGGGTATGCTCATCCGCCGCTCGATCAACAGTTCGGCAATATCCTGCGCCGTGTTCGCGATGCTGTCCTGCAGGTGCAAAACTTCCAGCAGATCCCTGCGGTCCACCGGCATAAACAAACTCTTGGGCAGGTGCAAGCGCAATTCGTTTTTGATCCGGTCCGCCTCAGCTTCACGCTCAAAGATGCGGTCTTTCGCCTCGATGACCCTGGCTTCGTCGCCCCGCGCCAGTGCCTCGATTAATGGTTTAACCTCCCGGGCGCACTCCAACACAACGCGCATATGGGATTGCAGCGCGGTGAAAGGCGATTTCCCGAAGAGCCTGGATAGCGTGTTTCCGCTAGACATCAGTCTGATCCTCGCATAAAAGTGAGATTGTCAATTTGAATTTCCCGCTACTTTGCCAGAACGAGTCGCCGCCGTCTTTGTCCATGATCAATTTGTCCCCTATCGTATGGACTGCATCATAAGCTATTATTCGGTTTTATTGATGCTGTAAGAGGCCGCTTGCCTGATAAAATCTGACCAGCGATGGTTGATCAAAAATTCACTCGCAAACAAGTACTCCTCTAGGTAAGGACACGCCATTTACCGGCGAGATGCACGTATCGGCCAACCACTTCACGACTCGCTGAACCCATCAATATTAGCTTGTCGGAGTACTATGTTCCTGCAGAACACAAAACTTGGAAATTATTTATGCCAAAAAAATTCGCATCCCAGGCAGACCTGGAAGAAAAGAAAGTTTCTTTTACCGAACTCGCTGATGGCCTTTATGCCTATACCGCGGAGGGCGACCCGAATAGCGGTATCGTGATCGGTGATGATTCGGTCATGGTGCTCGACACGCAGGCCACACCCATCATGGCGCGAAAAGTGATCGAGAAAATACGTACGGTCACGGACAAGCCCATTGAATATATCGTAGTGAGTCACTACCACGCGGTGCGGGTGTTGGGTGCGTCAGCCTACGGGGCGGAACAGATTATCGCCAGCCAGGACACCTACGACTTGATCGTCGAGCGGGGGGATGAGGATTTCAAGTCCGAGCTGGAGCGATTTCCACGCCTTTTCAACGGCGTTGAATCCATCCCCGGCCTGACTTGGCCGACGATCACCTTCAAGGGCGAGATGACGGTCTGGATGGGCAAGCGGGAAGTCAGGCTGATGCAGCTTGGCCGGGGGCATTCCAAGGGTGACACGGTAATCTGGCTGCCGCAAGAAAAAGTGCTGTTCAGCGGTGATCTGGTGGAATATGGCGCAACCCCATATACCGGTGATGCCTACCTGAATGACTGGCCGCAAACTCTGGAGCGACTGGCAGCATTGGAGCCAGTAGCGCTGGTACCGGGACGTGGCGATGCTTTGACCACACCGCAGTCGTGTCTTGAGGCGATAGAAGGCACAAAGTCATTCCTGCACGACATGTTCGAATCGGTCAAACAGGGCCGTAAAGCAGGCAAGAGCCTCAAAGAAGTCTACGCGCAAACCTACCACCGACTGAAGCCGGATTATGGTCACTGGGTCATTTTCGACCACTGCCTGCCCTTCGATGTGAGCCGAGCCTTTGATGAAGCGGGCGGCACGGTCGATCCGCGTATCTGGACCGCGCAGAGGGATGCAGAACTGTGGCAGTCCCTGGAAACCGGCCCAGTAGAGTAAGCCGTCACAACACCAGGGCTTTGATTCATGCCAGGCGTCCGTCAGATCTATCCTTTTGCAAGACCGCCGGAGCTGGATTCAGATGACCGTGTGCATCTGCCGGTCATCATTGTCGGCGCCGGTCCCATCGGCCTGGCCATGGGGCTGGAGTTGGACCACCAGGGAATACGCAGCATCATTCTCGATGATGACAACAAGGCCAGTACCGGGTCGAAGGCAATGCTCTGGTCCAAGCGCTCATTGGAAGTACTGGATCGACTTGATTGCAGCCAGCGTTTGCTGGACAAGGGCGTGACCTGGAACCTGGGAAAGATTTTTTTCGGCGACAGTAAAGAACCGGTCTATGGCTTCAAAGTGCTGGAAGAAGAGGATCAGCAGTTCCCCGGTTTTATCAACCTGCAGCAATATTACGTCGAGCAGTTCCTCAAAGACGAGATCGATGCGCGGGAGCTGACTGAAGTTCGCTGGGAGAACGAGGTTACCGCTGTCGATCAAACTGCCGATGGCGCTACCGTAACGGTCAGTACGCCCCAGGGGAATTACCAGCTGGACTGCGATTATGTGATTGCTGCAGACGGCAGCCACAGTCCGATCCGCAAGATGCTCGGCTTTGATTTTGAGGGTGAGACTTTCCAGGATCATTTCCTGATCGCGGACATCAAGATGAAAGCAGATTTCCCCACCGAGCGATGGTTCTGGTTCGATCCCCCCTTCAACCGGGGCCAGTCCGCCTTGTTGCACAAACAACCGGATGATGTCTGGCGGCTGGACTTTCAGCTGGGATGGGATATTGACCGAGCAGAAGAGCTTAAACCGGATAATGTTTCCAGACGTGTCCGGGCGATGATGGGCGAGGATTTCGAATTCGAGTTCGAGTGGGTCAGTATTTACACTTTTCAGTGCCGTCAAATGGACCGTTTTGTTCACCAGCGCGTTATTTTTATTGGCGATGCTGCCCACCTGGTGTCGCCGTTCGGGGCACGTGGCGCCAATAGCGGGCTCCAGGACGTGGATAACCTGGGCTGGAAACTCGCACTGATCCTGGATGGAAAAGCGCCTCCAAGCCTGCTCGAGTCTTACGACTACGAGCGCGTTACCGCAGCCAAAGAAAACATCCTCAGTTCGACCCGCGCGACGGATTTCATCACACCAAAAAGTGAGATCAGCCGTGTTTTTCGTGACGCTGTGCTGGCATTGGCGCGTGATTTCGAATTCGCCCGCCGCTTCGTCAACAGTGGCCGCCTGTCAGTCGCCTGCATCCTGGATGAATCGAGCTTGAATACCCGGGACCAGGACTCCTTCGACAGCAAGCTGGTCCCGGGATCACCCAGCGTCGACGCGCCGGTGACTATAAACGGTGAAGAAAGCTGGTTCCTTAAATCGATCGGCAATGAATTTACTGCCGTGTACTTTGCACGCAACGGAGAAAAAGCACCGGATGGGGCAACGGACCTGGAAGAAGATGCCATCCCGGTTAGAACCATCGTGGTTACTGAAGATAACAAGGCTGGCGCCGGAATCCTGATCGATCACAAGGGCCTGCTCCGGCAACGGCTGGATGGGCAACCGGGGACCTACTACCTGTTCCGGCCTGACCAGCATCTCGTCGCGCGGTGGCGGGAGTTTGATTGTCAGGCAGTCCGGGATGCGGTCGCCCGCGCCACCATGCAGCCAAGGCGCATAGTGCAAGAAGGCGAACCAGTATGAGTGAAAAATTGCGTACCGACCCGCAAATCGAAGATCCTGATGATTTCTATGCCAGGCTCATTGACTTGCACCAGGGCCTGAGTTGCGATGAAAGCAACAGTCTCAATTGCAAGCTGATCCTGCTCATGGCCAACCACATCGGCGACCGGGAAGTGCTCTTTGAGGTGCTGGATGTCGTGCGGAATTACCGGCCACAAAAATAATGCACAGCTGTGGGGGCCCCTGCTGCCCTACTGTTGTATTTATGCTACAAAGTCCCCAAGAGCCCGTCCAACGCCATTTACTGCTATTTAATGCCATTTAAGTCCAGAAACAGGAGTAATTTGTTTACTGTGGCTTTTATTAGTGGTATAAAGCACCACGAATAGCTAAAGGTTAAGAAACAGTTAAATTTGCAACTGCACAGAGGGCAATTTCATGTCAACAAATAGCAAACTAAAATCGGGCAAACTACAATCAGCCATTCACCTTGCGCTGGGTTTAGGCGCAGGCGCGCTTGCTCTATCGGTAGTGCCCAATGTTTTCGCACAGGAATCTGCCGAACAGGACGACGAAATTCAATTTACTGAAGAGGTCGTCGGCACCGGAACCAGTATCCCGCTTGAT
>JADFKH010000126.1 GCA_022565025.1 Pseudomonadota bacterium | reverse complement strand
GAGCGCTTCCCGGCTCGCCCGTAGGGAGCATTGCTGATGACCCAATACGGTGTTACAGCCCTTAACAAGGACCAGCCATTGTTTGCGGTCTGTGTCTTGTCTTGGATCATCTGCTTAACTCTGAACATGGCAATATCACATTGAAGGAGTGCTTGAGTCCCTCAGCCAGTCATGGCGGCAGTTACGTCGCTCTGGTTATCATGCAGGGCAGCCTCCATCTCCTCGTCGTGTTTCCTGCGCTCGGCGAGAACTCTCTTATAGTCAACGGGCATTACTTTTACGAACTGGTCTAACACGTCAGGCCACGCATCCAAAACCCGTTCCGCCTGTCGAGATCCGGTAAATTCTTTGTGCAACTCGATAAGTTCACGCAGTTCCGCGGTATCCTCCTCGCTATCCACCGGATCCAAATCCACGGTACCCATGTTGCACTTCTGTTTGAAATCGCCCTGTTCGTCCCAAATGTAGGCAATGCCTCCCGACATGCCCGCAGCGAAGTTGCGGCCTGTCGGCCCGAGTATCACGGTGAGGCCACCGGTCATATATTCACATGCATGGTCACCGACCCCTTCGATCACTGTCCGCGCACCGCTGTTGCGCACGCAGAAACGTTCTGCAGCACGGCCCCTGAAGAATGCCCGACCGCCGGTTGCACCATAGAGCACCACATTGCCGATCAGGACATTGTCCTCAGCGACAAAAGTACTCTGACGCGGAGGATAGATGATCAATCGCCCACCTGAGAGGCCCTTGCCTACATAGTCATTGCTATCGCCTTCCAGTTCAAGGGTGATCCCTTTAGCCAGGAAGGCGCCGAAACTCTGGCCGGCTGAGCCTTTGAATTTGATGTGAATGGTATCGATGGGTAGAGATCGTTCACCCCAAATCTTTACCACGTTGTGGCTGAGCATCGTTCCCACGGTACGATTCGTGTTGAAGATGGGAAACTCAAGCTGCACCCGCTTGCCGTGGTGGATAGCAGCTTGGGACAGTTCGATTAGCTTGTGGTCCAGAACATGTTTCAGGCCATGATCCTGTTGCGTGGTACAGAACACGTCGGCATCCTCATGAGTCTTCAGCGCAGGAGTCAGGATCGGTGTCAGATCCAATCCATCGGCTTTCCAATGATTCACGGCCGCACGGGTCTCCAATACGTCCGTACGCCCAATCAGCTCAGCAATATTGCGAAAACCAAGTTCAGCCATGATCTCGCGAGCCTCTTCGGCCACCATGAAGAGATAGTTCACGACATGCTCCGGCTGACCAATGAATTTTTTTCTCAACACGGGATCCTGAGTGGCGATCCCAACCGGACAGGTGTTGAGGTGGCATTTGCGCATCATGATGCAGCCCAGTACGATCAGTGGGGCGGTGGAGAAACCCATTTCTTCAGCACCGAGCAAGGCACCGATGATCACGTCTCTGCCCGTTTTGAAGCCGCCGTCCGTCTGCAGCACGACGCGACTGCGCAGACCATTCATCACCAGTGTCTGGTGAGTCTCTGCAATACCCAACTCCCAGGGCAAACCGGCATGCTTGATACTCGTGAGCGGCGATGCGCCGGTCCCACCAGAATCGCCCGAAATCAGAATATGATCAGCGTGCGCCTTCACCACCCCGGCCGCGATCGTGCCAACACCGACCTCGGACACGAGCTTGACGCTGACTCGCGCATCCGGATTTGAATTCTTCAGATCGTGGATCAACTGCGCCAGATCCTCGATCGAATAAATGTCGTGGTGGGGCGGTGGACTGATCAGCCCTACCCCCGGAGTCGAGTAGCGGATGCGTGCGATGATCTCGTCTACTTTACGCCCGGGCAATTCACCCCCTTCACCGGGCTTCGCACCCTGCGCAATCTTAATCTGTAGTTCATCGGCATTCGCCAGATACCAGATGGTCACACCGAATCTTCCGGAGGCTATCTGCTTGATCGCTGAGCGCCGCGAATCGCCTGAAGGCATCACTTTGAAACGCTCGGAAGCTTCACCGCCTTCGCCGGTGTTGCTTCGCCCGCCCATGCGGTTCATGGCTATAGCCAGAGACTCGTGTGTCTCAATCGATATGGAGCCGAAGCTCATTGCGCCGGTGCAGAAACGCTTGACGATCTCACTGGCGGGCTCCACCTCTTCCAACCCAATGGAAGGCCCGGCAACACCCATCTTGAATCGCAGCAACCCTCTGAGCGTGCGATTCGCACGCGCATCATCGTTTGCGTATGCTGCAAATCGCCTGTAGGCATCCCCATCGCCGCTAAGCGCAGCCGTCTGTAGGGCAGCGATTGCGACCGGGTCCCAGGCGTGTCGCTCACCGGCGCTGCGCCAGTGGAACTCGCCCGGGTTCGGCAATCTCGCTGACTGAGCATTCTCTGTGGCCGCATAACCCAGCGCGTGCCTTCTCACAGCCTCCTGCTCCAGAACCGGGAATCGCACTCCCTGCAGTCGGCTTGCCGTCCCCGCGAAACACCGGTCTACGACATCATCAGCCAGACCCAGGGCCTCGAAGATCTGGGCGCCCTTGTAGGACTGCAAAGTGGAGATGCCCATCTTGGCCATCACCTTGAGCATTCCTTTCGTGACGCCCTTGCGGTACGCAAAGGCGACACCGGCGTCATCAGGGCAGGCTTGCGAATCGAGCAGGCCGTCACGCCGCATCTGCCAAAGCGCCTCAAAGGCCAAATACGGATTGATTGCGTCGGCGCCGTAGCCGATCAGCAGGCAGTGGTGGTGTACCTCACGCGCTTCGCCTGTTTCCACAACGATACCGATGCGAGTTCGTTTTGCCTGGCGCAGGAGGTGGTGGTGGACGGCCCCGCACGCGGCCAGAGCACTTAGCGGCACGCGGTCTTTGTCGACAGCACGATCCGACAACACGACGAGGCTGTAACCCTCGTCCAACGCGTCCTCGGCTTCCTGACAAATTCGCTCCAGTGCCTCGACATAACCGCCGGGTACGCTGCTGCGAGCAAACGTGATATCAATCGACTTGGCCTTCCAGCCACGGTGATCCATGGACTTAATCGCCGCGGTCAAATCGTTTGACAGGATCGGGTGCCGCAGTCGGATACGATGGCAGTGCCGCTCGGAAGTATCCAGAAGATTACCCTCCGGACCGATGTAACACTCCAACGACATGATGATCTCTTCGCGGATCGAGTCGATCGGCGGATTCGTGACCTGGGCGAAAAGCTGTTTGAAGTAGTCGTATAACATCCGCGGTTTGTCGCTCAGGCAAGCCAGCGCTGAGTCATTGCCCATGGAGCCAACCGGATCACGCAGTTGTTCGATCAACGGCTGCAGCATGAAGTGCATCGTTTCAGTCGTATAGCCGAAGGCCCGCATGAGTGGCAGAAGTGTGCTCTCATCCAATGGTGAAGCAGCAGCGGCGCCAGCAACGATGTCTTTTGGCATAATGCGCTGCGACCGTAGCCATTGCTGGAACGGAAGGCGACTAGCGAAGTCCTGCTTGAGCTCTTCATCCGGAATCAAGCGGCCCTGATCAAAGTCGACCAGGAACATTCGGCCGGGCTCCAGCCGTCCCTTGTACTTGACGATTGCCGGATCCAGCGGGAGTACGCCGACTTCGCTGGCCATGATGACCCGGTCGTCGTGGGTCAGATAGTAGCGACTGGGCCGCAAGCCATTGCGATCCAGCACCGCGCCAATGTACTGCCCATCGGTAAACACGATAGAAGCCGGGCCATCCCAGGGCTCCATGACGCAGGACAGATATTCGTAAAACGCCCGCTTGTTCTGGTCCATCAACTCGTTCTTTTGCCAAGCCTCCGGTATCATCATCATGACCGACTCCTGGAGCGTGCGGCCGGTCATCAACAAGAACTCCAGGACGTTATCGAAAGCACCCGAATCCGAAACATCGGACTCAACCACCGGGAAGATGTTTTGCAGGGAGTCACCGAACAACTCGCTCTGGGCGACGCCTTCTCTTGCCTTCATCCAATTGACATTGCCGCGCAGCGTATTGATCTCACCGTTGTGTGACATGCAGCGATTCGGCTGAGCGCGGTCCCAGCTTGGAAACGTATTGGTAGAGAACCGCGAATGCACCATCGCCAGGTGGGAGGTGTAGTCCGGGTCCTTTAGATCGGGGAAGAAGGTCATGAGTTGACCGGGAGTCAGCATCCCTTTGTAGATCAAAACTTTCGACGACAAGCTGCAGATATAGAACAACTCCGCTTGTTCCATATCCGAGTTGTTTCTTAGCAAATGGCTGGCACACTTTCGAATCAGGTACAGCCTCCTCTCGAACGCATCTCCGGCGAGTTCATTCCCTGCCGCAATGAAAATCTGCTCGATATGTGGTGCTGCCTGTCGCGCCGTGGGGCCCAGATCGGCCTTATCCGGATCCGTGGGGACGATACGCCAGCCGATGAGTTCCTGACCCTGGTCTGCACAGATCTTGTTGACGGCTTGTTTGCAACGATTTCGCTGCTCGGCATCCGTCGGCAGAAAAACGAGTCCAGCGGCGAACTTCCCGGGTTCTGGAAGCTCGGCGCCTAACTCGTCCTGTGCAATCCTGTTCAGGAAATCGTACGGCAGCGCCGTTAGGATGCCTGCACCATCACCGGAGTTTGTTTCAGCGCCGCGCGCTCCCCGATGATCCATCCGGCACAGCAGGTGGTCGGCATCACGGATGATTTGATGGCTTGGCTCGCCTTTGATATGAGCAATAAAACCCACACCACAACTGTCATGCTCGAGGCTCGGGTCATATAGACCGCGGGCCGCGGGCAACCCAGAGCGACTCCGTGGTCTTATGTGTTTAGCTCGCATAATGCCCGAAGGCGAACCCGTATATTTTAGTTTTAATCATATTCAAAAACTTATGTCAGAAACTGCGCGATATCCCGTCGGCAACAGAATAGAAATCATACCAGTCTGAGTCTGTGCCTTCGAAGCGTTTTTCAATTGTGCCATCAATCAGGTAGAGACGCCCGTTTTGCATCGCTTTTTTACAACGCTTCAGTGGGCTGTTCTGGTCTTTTGGATCTTTCACCAGCAATGGGAACTTCGTAACGGCTTGCAGTCACTCCATATGTTCGCTTTATAATCTCAACATGTTGCGCATATCCACCAATCTGTACCTCAGCGACAGTGAGATCGAGCTCAACGCAATTCGCTCACAAGGTGCCGGGGGGCAGAACGTAAACAAGGTATCCAGCGCCATCCACTTGCGTTTCGATATTACGGCTTCATCCCTGCCAGAAAAGTACAAACACCGGCTGCTGGCTTTACAAGATCACCGGATCAACAACGAGGGCGTAGTCGTGATCAAGGCTCAGCAGCACAGGACCCGCGATAGAAATCGGACAGATGCCCTGGAGCGGCTGTGCAAATTGGTGCAAAACGTAATGACCGAGCCAAAGAAACGCATCACAACCAGGCCTTCGCGGGCCGCAAAACGAAAACGCCTGGATGAAAAGACCCGCCGTGGTCAAACCAAGGAACTGAGGAAAAAGGTTCTTGATTGATGCAGATCAATGATCGTAAAATAGTTCTAATAAGTATATATTTATTGTTATAGTAAGTACTATTAACATCTAGTACTAAAGCGAACAGATTATGACTGAAATAACCGCAAAAAACGTTGACTCCCAGGACTTCATCCCCCTGGTTCGTGAACTGCTCAATGCTTACCACGCGTTCGCCTCATTCGATGCCAACGGACACAGGCTGTCCGGCTCAGACCTGACCGTAGCCCAGGCCAATGTCATTTTCACCCTGGGCAACACGGACGGAATGACTTGCAAGGACATCGGTGACTGGACACACATCACCAAGGGCACTCTGACCGGCGTAATTGACCGGCTCGAAAACAAGGGCCTGGTTGAGCGCTGGGCGGTGGAAGGTGACGGGCGCAAAACCATAATTGCCCTGACCCGGCAGGGTGACCGGGTGTTCAAAAAGGAGTTTCCACGCCACCTGTCTTATCTCAAGGAGCGCTTCGACCAGCTTGGCGCAAGAGACCGTGACCAGGCCGTTCGCTTGCTGCAGAAAATCCAGCAAATTTTCATGTAGGAACGGGCGTTGTTATAGTTACCCAAGCTACGGAAACAGGAAACCAGAGTATGAGTTCAGATTTGAAAGTCGTAGGCTCTGAAGATCAAGAAAATTCAAGCCCGGAAGGGTCGGCGGATTCCACACCGGAAGAACAGGAGCTGGTTGAAATTACACCTAGACCCGGTATGCAGGAGCGCTACCTGGGCGGCGATTATTCTTCGGCTACCATTAAAAAGATTCGCAAAGACCCCAAGGCGATTGGCAAACTATTCAAGGAGGGCAAATACCCGTATACCGACAGAATTCCCCGCGGTAAGTATGAAAAGGAAAAAGCCAGGCTCCAGATTGAGCTTTTAAAGCTTCAAAACTGGGTAAAAACGAGTGGGCAGAAAATCCTGGTCATTTTCGAAGGGCGCGACGCGGCGGGCAAGGGCGGAACAATCAAGCGTTTCATGGAACACCTGAATCCCCGTGCCGCCAAGGTCGTGGCGCTGGAAAAACCCACCGAGCAGGAACAGGGACAATGGTATTTTCAACGCTACGTTGTGCACCTGCCTACCCGCGGTGAAATCCTGTTCCTTGATCGATCCTGGTACAACCGTGCCGGTGTGGAACGGGTGATGGGCTTTTGTGACTCAAACGAATATCTCGAATTCATGCGCCAGTGCCCGGACTTCGAACGCATGCTGGTGAACTCCGGCATCAAGCTGTTCAAGTATTATTTCTCTGTCACCAAAAAAGAACAGCGAGCGCGCTTTTCCGCAAGGGAACATGATCCACTGAAACAATGGAAGATGAGCCCGGTGGACAAGGCGGCCGTGACCCTGTGGAGCGAATACACACGGGCCAAGGAAGCCATGTTTTTCTATACGGATACCGCTTCGTGTCCGTGGACCATCATCAAATCGGACGACAAGAAACGTGCCCGGCTTAACTGCATGCAGCACTTTTTGGCCCATCTGGATTATCCAGACAAGGATACCGATGTCGTTCACGGCCCCGACCCGCTGATCGTGGGCGCTCCTTCCCAGGTGATTCGCAAGGACGTCCATTTGGATGACTGGCCGCACAAGTAATCGGGTTTTATGCTCTAGTAAAAGAAGCTTAGTAATCCTTCAAGGTGATATTTCCTTCAAGGTGTACTAGCTTTGAGGGGGTTCAATGGACTGGTCAATACTCTGGTGGCTGCTGGCAAGCCTGCTGGTCATCGCCGGTCTCGCCGGCACCGTGATTCCCGTGCTTCCAGGTGTGCCGCTGGTGTTCGCCGGCCTGTTCGTGGGCGCCTGGATTGGGCATTTCGAAACGATCAGCTGGTTAACGGTTGGCGTACTGGCCATGCTGACCATCGTGGCCTGGGCAGTGGACTTTTTAGCCAGCGTACTCGGCGCAAGATATCTCGGCGCCAGTTCCCGGGCACTCTGGGGTGCTGGATTCGGCGCCATCGTGGGAATTTTCTTTGGCCTACCAGGCATCGTACTCGGGCCCTTCATCGGCGCTGTGCTGGGTGAGCTCAGCGTCGGCAGCGACTTGGTCAAATCAGGCCGGTCCGGTCTAGGCGCGTGGTTGGGCATGGTGGTCGCAACCGCAGCCAAACTGGCCATCGCCTTCTTGATGATCGGCGTGGTGATCTTCAAACTGGGCTTCGCCCAGCTAGCTTAACGCTTCGGCGCAGCGCAGCTACTGAAAGACCAGTCCGTCTCAATTGGCCTTGTTATATTTTTTCTGTAGAGAGCTGATAATTATTCCGATTACTCCAAATACCAGTGGAAATACGACAAGAGTGATTGTTGTAACCATACCAAGCGATGCCCATGCTCTTTGCTCAGAACCACCGAAAATATACGCATACGCATTCATGCCTATGTATGCGCCTATAAGGTAAACGGCTAAATCTCTAAATCTCTTTTTGTAACCCACCCAAAAGGCAATAATGGATAGAATAAACTGGCCAATATAAAAACCAAGGCCACTATCAAAGGGTTCATATCTATCTGATACTAAACTTACAACTCCCCAGCTTGCAGCCCCGACTAAAATTCCTATGGCAAAAATAATAATTTTGTTTTTCATGAAATACAAACGTCTACCTGATTACCCCCGAACCTCAGCCAACGTAGCGAGACGATAGGGCAATGGCGGCGTATGGCAAGCTGCCCAAGCCAAACGGGATA
>JADFKH010000125.1 GCA_022565025.1 Pseudomonadota bacterium | reverse complement strand
CGATAGTAATCCTACGCCCTGCAATAACCCTAGGCCAGCCGGTGGGCGTCGTCAACACGTGGACTGAAGTTCCGCGTTTGGCCGGAACCAGCTATTCGTGGCGTTGAAATTTGGCAAAACGAACTTCCGCTTTCGGGTTGAAGCGGAAGTTCGCCTCTTGCAGTTGTCAACAGCTGCTTCCGACCCAAAAGAGATATTGGTGTCCCAGGTATATAAACAGCAGTTTTCGAATTTTTTACCTGATGACGGTTTCACCATGGTGGCGGGTGTTATCGCGGCAACTCACTGGCGCACCATCAACCAGACCCCAATCAGGATGACGGCCATGCCACCCAGCCTTGATAAATCCATTGGCTGTTGATCAGCGCCCAGAAGTCCGAATTGCTGGACGATGGCTGCTGTTATAAACTGCGCCGCGACAGCAATGGTCAGGGTTACGGCGAGGCCCAACCTTGGCGTGGCGTAGCCCAGGCAACCAACAATAACCAGTCCGAACAGTCCTGCCGAATAAGCGTACCAAGGCGGTATATGCCACGAACCCAGATTGCCACCGCGAATGGCCAGCAAGATCAAGCCTATAACCACTGCACCTGAACCGTAAGTGAGGAATACGTTTTCGATAGTCCCGATGGATCTGTCGAGGTGACCCATCAACTGGGCCTGGGTAGCCATTGCAATACCTGCTACGACTGCAACTATCGCCAGAGCAGTGAAACTGCTCACTCGATTTCCCCTGTCTTGTGCCGCACTCCGACTCCGTGCCGGACATGGGATGAACTGGTACGCATCAGCAAATCACTCGTTCTCGTGGTTCCTACAGGATACCTTAGCGCGACCATTCACGCTGGCAACCAGCCACAAGCTGGCTGGGAAATTGGTGCTGATTTGATTTCTGCTTTCTTGCCGTCTAAACAGCATAGTCTGGGTAACGGCACCTCAAATCTGAACCCAGCTTGCTGATGGCCGCTAACGACCGAGGCTGTGTGAAAACGCAAAATCTGAAAATCCAAGTGGTAAACTGCCACCGATTTACTACATTTTAAGGCTGAAAAACAGGTTACAGTGGTTTGTGCGGGTGCTAACAAGACCTGTAATTCAGCGCTACCCCACCTTCAAAAATATTCAAATAGTTTTCACACAGCCTCGGCCATAAGCGGCCCTATTAGTATGTCGATCTTCCTACAAGTTGGGTCCAACTATTCAGGTGATGTAGCATTGAAATCAATGGTGCCCAATTGCGCAAGCACGCTGCCGATGCGCTCCACAAACGGTAGCCAGCGAGTTTCTCGAACGCACTCTCCCAATGGCCCGCCACCTCGCGGGCTAGCCAAATACCAGCGGAGCCTCGGCCGCCACCAAGCTTGCCGCCAACGTCACCGCGTTGATATCCAAATGCCCTGTCCAGGTAGATGCGCGCTGGTTTTGCGGTGCAAGCCAGAAGTCTTGAATTTCCGTCGCCAGCGAAATGAAGTGATCCAGCGGCTCTAGGTTCAATTCGCCCTCCTCCCGCAACGACTTGGCAGAGTGCAGTGCACGCAGCCCCAACGCAAGACCGCATTCACGAAACCCCAGACGCCCTTCGGGAGAACCGCCAGCAACATGCTGCTGCGCATAGACCTGCAGGCTGCGAAGGCTGTCGGCCCACAACGTTTCGGGGTCGGCGGGGCTCGGGAGCGTCACGCCTGGGGCCGCCATGAGACCCACCCGCAGGCTGGCTAACAAAAGACCGCCAATGCCCAGCGCGTCAGTGGTGGTCCAATCCTGGCCGGAACACATTTTTTCGAAATCCTGCATCAACGGTCGCAGTTCCTGCTCCATCGACGGAACTGCGTTTAGTGCGGCAACGGTGCAGATCAACCCTTCCAGCGGATCATGTGCGCCCATGCTCGTCACCAGAGGCCGAGAGAGATCGGTGCTCATTTTCCAGTACATGCCCAGGCGCCCATGGTGCCTGTAGATGAATTTCCGTCCGGAGCAGATCAATTCGGCCGCCCAGCAGGCATATTTCTGTTCGCCCGTTGCATGCGCCGCCTCCAACAGCGCGTTGAACCAGCGGGTGTGATAGTGAAAATACTGTCCATCTCGCTGCCATTCGAGTTGTTCGTCCGGTGGTTCGCCCTCTGGTCGTTCCGGCAAAGCCTTGCCAATTCGCAGGCCATCGATGGTGGGATGGTTTACTGCTTCCGTTTCCCTGAGTCCGTTAATCCAGCCCTGGCGTTTGTCATCCGGATGATACTTACCCAAGGTCTCATGGACCCGGTCAACCAGCTTCAGGGCCAACTCGTGATAACCCGGCTCGTCCAGTGCGTCGGCCAATCCGAACAGCGTCTGCACGGCAAAGGCGTCGGTCCACAGGTATCGCCGATTGAGATCTACCGTCGTGCAGGCCAGGCCGGTTCGCTGCACGAATTGATCCATGAGTTGCCGCGCTTGCTGCAGGCGGGCTGTGGTTGGTGATTGCACAACAAAATGATAACTGTTCTAGGCGGGAATGGTGGGCCATCGAGGGATCGAACATAAGATCAACGGATTAAAGGTCCTAATTTGATCAACAACCTGAAACACACTACAACAACCGACAGCAATAACGGCGCGGCATCCGGTGCCTCACCCTTGTTGTCGGTTCTTGCCGCTTTTGCCGGTTTTCAATGAGCGTTGTGCCAAGAGTATGTCAAAGCCCATGTGCTAATTGGAGGAATTAAACGGGCGGCTTTCCACTGCAATGCAGCATCCTTGAGCACGCCAGTTTGTAGCGTGATTCTTTCGGAAGTCGGCCAGGAGCTGTTATTCGTTAACGGCCCATTAACGAGCGCTCACTCAAACGCGAGCACCCTTTCGAATCGAGGACTCGACTAAGTCAGCCGTTTGCTGCATCGCAGTAATCCGTGAACCCAGTGGTTTCGTTTCGGAAATCGCTACCAAGTTGAATGGCGGCTTCCAGATCAGGATAATCCGGTTGTACTTGTCTGATCTACATTACCAGCAAGGATCTAACCACGTGCTCTACCGTTTCAGTGCGTCGGTTACGATGCCGTACCCCTGCTCCGCCAGCGCGCGGCCGCGGCTTAGGCGAAAATCGGCGGTGTTCTTCACCCCATAGCCGTCGATCAGGCGGTTGTAGAAATTAAACAGACCACAAATCATCACGGCATAGTGAAAACTGTCTTCATCCCAGCCGGCCTCGAAAATCGCGTCGGCGTCTGCTTGCACCATGCGTGAGGGCGTCTCAGTCAGTTTTTTCACGTAGCGCAAGACCGGTTTGAGCTTGCCATCGACCGGACTGCTCTCGAGGTCTTCAAGCAGCGCGGCAAGCAAACCCTGCTCAACGCCGAATGCCTCGGCGGTCGCTTTGTGAGTGTTGAGACAGTACGTGCAGTTATTAATACCGGATGCAAAGGCGGCTATCAATTCCCGTTCTTCTGGGCTGAAACCGCACTCGCCGGTACGCATAATAATTTCCGTGAGCTGCGTCAGCGGAATGGCCTGGTCGGGATAGCGTTTCATCACCGCCGTGACACTCTCGTCTGCTTCCGGTATCGATTTCACAAAAACCATGTTAAATCCCCCTGCAGGCAAACTAGAATAAGGTCGCCCCGGTACAATGTAAAGAATTGGTGAAATATCGATGCTTTGCAGATTCGGAGTTTTCAACAGAATAGGCCGGAAGCAGCTATAAGCGTCGTTGAAATTTGAGCCTATTGTATAGCCGCTTTCAGGTTGGAAGCGGCTATTGACACCAGCCTAATCGGTCAACATGGATACCGCCGTGTCCCTTCGTCGTGGTCCCGGTTCCCCCGCTGGGGTTTTTACTTTGCGCCAAATCGGGTGAATTCTCATTACGATCCATCTGAGAATCGGAATAGACAGGCCACTCAGTAACCGTGAAATTCCGGGAAAAAGGAATTTGTTCTCTTTATACTTCGCCCGCGGAGTCGTTGAAATTATTCAAAGACCGCAAGCATTGGAGTGTTGCTTTGAGAAAAATCAGGATTCAACTGGGGTCGCTTGTCTGCCTTTGGTCGGCACTCATTTATGCTCAAAACGACGATCCTTATATTTACGTTTTGGGTGTGGTTCAGGACGCTGGCTATCCTCAAGCTGCCTGTTATAAACTACATTGCATGCCGGGCTGGAAAGACGTGCGTCTGCGACGTGGCGCCACTTCCCTGGCATTGATCGACCCGCTGGCAAACCGGAAATTTCTGTTTGAAGCCACCCCGAATCTGCCGGCACAGCTGTACCAATTAGAAGTTGAAGCGCCCGGTGATCAATTTCCACTCTCTGGTATCTTCCTGACCCACGCCCATATAGGCCACTACACCGGATTGATGTTTCTTGGACACGAAGCAATGGACGCATCGAATATTCCTGTTTATGCCATGCCCAGGATGGAGACTTTTTTAGCCGGCAACGGACCGTGGAGTCAACTCGTAAAATTTCAAAACATTTCGATCATTTCCTTGCGCAACGGTCAAAAGCAGGAATTTGGTCAGTTGAGCGTCACTCCATTTCTGGTCCCTCATCGCCATGAATACTCCGAGACCGTGGGTTATCGTATCGAGGGACCCGACAAGACTGCCATTTTCATTCCGGATATAAACAAATGGTCGGCGTGGAATACTGACATAGCAGAACTTGTGAAAACAGTAGATTACGCTTTACTGGATGCGACTTTTTATGCCGCAGGCGAACTTCCGGGCCGCGACATGTCCCGGATCGGTCACCCCTTCGTTTCAGAAAGCATGGAACACTTCAAAGATTTGTCACCGGAAGACAGAAATAAAGTCTGGTTTATCCACATGAATCATACGAATCCCCTGTTGAACGATGACAGTGAAGAAAGTCGGTACGTACGATCTGCGGGATTTAATATCGCAAAGGAGGGCATTCGCCTGCCCTTGTAATGAACAGGGGTAGTGCTCCGAAGAATATTTGAACAGAACCTTCGGGCGCCCAAGACTTTGAACACCTGCGTCAATCAGGACCGCTCCTGGCTTGTCGTCGCCGAAGTCGATTTCAATTCCTAAATCTCCGGCTGACCAGATCACGTTACTTGCGACGGCCCTTGTTTCCCCTGTCTCTAAGTGCCGCCAAATTTGGCCCGGCATACTGAGGGTTCTGAAGCGCGTTATTAATGGCCGGCCAAGTGGTCATGATTGTGCGGTCATTGCGCACTCGATACGGTAGGCCCCATTTGAGCATGATTTCACGCTGCTTTCTGGCTGTTTTATAGCCGGTCATCTCGACGATATCTTGCTCCGTTAATAGCATTTGTCCCGATTGTCTCTCAGTTATTTGAACGTCTCTCCCAATCTTTTTTTGCCACCCCTCCAGCATAACGCAATCCGTAGCTACTTCTTCACCGGTCGCTGCCGACGACTTGTCATCAGATGGTGTCTTGCGGTAAAACACTCTGATGGATGATTTCATTGAGATTGTGTTCGACTGGATCGGTGAGAACGAGAACGTTCTCTCGGGGATGGTTGCGATTGCGGTACTGATTGGTTTGGTGGTTACCGGTGTGCGCTGGTTCACGCAACGATCGCAAACCGCATCAAAAAAACGTCCAGCCGTTCCGGAAATCGAACTAAACGAACCCGTCCTCGATCAGAAAATCCGCTACTGCCGCACGTCCGACGGGTTTCGTATCGCTTATGCCGTGTTGGGAGAAGGTACGCCCATCGTTCGCTCGCTCGGCTGGTATACGCATCTCGAGGTTGAATGGAGTTCACCTTTGGGAAGGAGCTTCTGGCTGCGTTTGTCGCGCAACCACCAACTGATCCGGTACGACGGCCGTGGCATGGGATTGTCGGAGTCAACTACCGAGTTTTCGGCAGAAAATCGATTGAAGGATCTCGAAGCCGTCGTGGACGCTGCTGGACTCGACCAGTTCGCCCTGTTGGGTACCTCGGAAGGTTCACGCACGGCGCTGCGTTACGTTGCCAAGCATCCAGAGCGCGTCTCCCATCTGATACTGTACGGTGCTCTGGTAAAAAATGCGGAGAAAACAGACCACGATCAAATCAAGCTAGAGAAAATGTACCTGTCGATGGTCGAGGCCGGCTGGGACAAAGAAAGCCATCGAAAGATGTTCGCTGATCTTTTTTTGGGCCTGAGTGCTTCCACTGAGGAAATTAACTACTTCGTGGAGATGCAACGTAGTTCGGCGAGCCAGGAAGTTGCGACGGCCTATATTCGCTCGTTGGCAGAACGCGAACAAGGATTTGAAGTAGCCGGGCAGATTCGCGTGCCCACGCTCATACTCCATCCGAAAGACGATCAGATAGTGCCTTTTCAGAACAGCCTTGATCTGGCCGCGGAAATTCCGGGTGCGAGGCTGAAACCTCTAGACGGCGATTGCCATTGGCTCCTGTTGAAATCCGCACGTTCCGAGGAGTACATCAATACCATCGAGGCATTTCTGCGGGACGATTAGTGTGTAGCCGACATGGCTTCGGTACGCCAGGATCGTGCAGGATGAACCAAACGGTACCCCCTTTGACGTGGCCCCAGTTTCCCCGCTGGGGCTTTTATTTGGGTCTTGGTTTTGACTTATGACATGGTAGGGCGTTAGTGCAATACAACGTCAGTCAGGATGTCGTGTATGACTCTGGTGGCGATTTCGACCAGTAGAACCTTGCCGTCCACGACAACCCGTTCATATCCGAAAGGCGGAGCCGGCAGCACATCGTGCAGTTCCTGCGGTAGGTATTGTTTGGCGATGCCTGGCGGCAATGGTTTGCCTCGCTGCAGATTTTTTGCAATACCTGGCGGCAAGCCCTGCGGCTTCTTGCCCTTCTTACCCCTTTTGCCCTTGTGGTCTTTGGTAATAGCGTGGTCGTGGTAATAGGCGCGGATGACCCTGATTTCATCACCGGAAAACACCACTGAGAGGCCAGCTTCATTGGCCTGTGACACCTGCAAACTTAGCAGAACTGCACCAAGAGTAATAAATAAGCAACGCATAGCTGTTTATATAATAATTACAACTCATTTTCCAGAAGTCCGTGTTTATTGAGCGGCCTTTCATCTTATTGATGTTGCAATGACCACAGCTGCATGGTGTCATTCGCCTTGCAGGCAGGAATTAGCGTGAAACAAAGATGTATCCGGGTAGAATTCAGTCCTGAGGATTCAAATATGGCCAGAATGTGCGGTGAACTGGCTCAAGACTTGATATGAATAGCCATTCAATACTCTGGGGTTTCTCGCAATATAGCGTTTAAACCACTTATACTCTTTCCTCGCGCCTGATTCACTGTTGGAATGGCTGTCGCTGGCCGTATTGATGGTTCTCGCACTGGATATGTTTCTGTTGAAAAAAGTACGATCCGGAGCAGATCTGAATGAGCGGCCACTGGATATCGGCCGGGTCAAAGGCGGCATGGCCATCGGGCTGTTCGCCGCGTTCCAGGGCCTGGTGGCGCTGGAGGGAGTGATTCTGCTGGTCGCCACGATCGCGGGAATTGCTATTGGCATGGCATTCAGAAAGGCCTTTCGGGCGCCGGCGTCCGGGTGAATTGACCATTTTACTCGATTATTTGCCAATGATTTTTTGATGGGAGTGTAGAGATGAGCAGGATTTGGGCGGGAGTTTTGTGTCTTCTTATGGGAATGCCACTGGCGGCGTCCGACCTGTCCGTGGCAGCCAGGACAGAACAGGGCATGTTTGGCGCCCATCGTTCGGATGCCAATATGGCACGTAATCGCTATCGCCATCCGGTGGGCACGCTTACGTTCCTGGGCCTGGAAGATGGTATGACCGTGATGGAAATCTGGCCTGGCGCTGGTTGGTACACTGAAGTCCTTGCACCGGTGATGCGGCATCGCGGGCAATACATCGTGGCTGGTTACGATGTGGATGTACCGGACCAGCCCCAATACCGCTACAGTTTACAAATGGATCTGCTGGACAAGTTTTCCAGTGCGCCTGCAATTTACGACCAGGTAGCTGTCGCTGCGTTTTCACCACCCGAATCAGCATCTCTTGGAGAAGCGGAATCTGTGGATATGGTGCTCACTTTCCGCAACACCCACGGCTGGGTTGGCGACGGGATAGCCGAGATGATTTTTGCCGAATTTGGCCGGGTCCTGAAACCCGGCGGCATTCTTGGTGTGGTACAGCACCGTGCGCCGTCCGGTTCTGATCCGAAAGTCACAGCGGAAAACGGTTATCTGTCGGAAGATGCCGTGATTGCGCTGGCCAAAGCGGCCGGCCTGTATCTGGAAGCCCGTTCGGAGGGC
>JADFKH010000006.1 GCA_022565025.1 Pseudomonadota bacterium | reverse complement strand
TCAACCAGCTACCATGTTTGGGGGTGTGGACAAAATCAAACCGATCCCACAGTTTTTTTGCTTGCTCCGGAGAAAAAGTCTCATACAGAGAGCCCGCTTTATGGGTATTGAGGTTGTCCATCACCAGGGTAATCTTCTCTGCATCCGGGTAGCTTTGCTCAATCTCCATGATAAATAATGCCCAGTCCTGCTTGGTTCTTCTCGCCGTAACCTTAACCATCCGTTTTCCAGCCAAAGGCTCATTGGCCATAAAGACATTACATACCCCGTGGCGCTTGTATTCATAGTCGTAGCGAGCCGGCCGCCCTGGTGCACCGGGAATAGGCGTTTTCACCTCGTCAATCAGTTGCCGTGGCGATTCATCCATGCACACCACCGGAAAGCTTCGATCATAAGGTCTCTTGTAGACCTCCAGAACCTGCTCCATTTGCGCTACAAACTCTCCGTTGCCCTCCGGCGGAATCACCCACCCGACTTTCTTCCAGGGTTTGAGTTCGTTTTTTTTAACACGCGTCGAACCGTCTCATACGACACACTATCAACGTATTGTAGTTCCACCACTTTATCCGCCAACAGTCGTAACGACCAGCGCACATGGCCCGGCGGTGGCTCAGAGCAACTGAGTGCCACCAGGTGCGCTTCAAATTCACCGTCGGCCTTCTTCTCATAGACTCGTTGACCTTTGCGCCCATTCAATGCGACCTCAAGACCTTCGTCCACAAAGCGTTGCTTTACCCGATACAACTTCATGGCGCTGACGTTTAACACGTCTGCTATCTGCTGTTCCTTCAGCGTTCGTCGCGTCGGCGCCTGTTCGTCGCAGTTCAGCAGGATCAAGGCGTTGAGCACTTTCTGTGAGCTATGTTTCCCTTTCCTCACAATGGTCTCAAGTTCCTCGCGCTCCTGGGGTATCAGCGATAGTCGATACTTGATCTTTGGCATCTTGAACCTCCTTGATTTGGAGGCCCATTATAGCGTATTTAAACTAACATGTCATGTGTGACATGACACTAGTAAGATTCCCATATATTTTCTTCTCGTGCACAAAATTTCCCTCAATTAAAACTTTAGAAAAAAATACGAAATTTCTTTTGGAATAATTAGTTCGACTCTGCGCTGGAATAACTGCAAGGTTTTATTGCACCAGTGCTTTTTTCGCTTCCTTCTCCGTCTCATAAATGTAGGGTGATAGGTGTCTATCATCCAATTGCCTGCCCAGCTTCATGCGGAGAAAAGCACTGGTTGTATAGCGAGCCACGCTGAGATAGTAAGTATTGTCGATATACTTCACCAGGTCTGCGTACTGATCCATTACGTCCTCATCGCATACGAACGAGTCGTAGTTGACAATGGAGTGCATTCGTTTGCCGACAGCTTTCATTCTAATTTCGACGGCTTCCTGGATGTCTGCAATATCCTTCTCAGTGCGCACCCGCAATCCTGCGAAGTTCAGATAGATGGTGTTGTTTGCAGGGTTGTAGCTGATCCGGTCTTCCAAGCTCATGCCCAGCATCTGATCTTTTAAGCCCATTGTTTCGGGCAGGAAGATGCATTCCTTCATTGGCTTCGGATGGTTGATGATGGGGCTGAATTCCATCCCCGGCAGAATATCCCGTTCAATTTCAATTCCTGGAGCGATCTCGATCAATTCCAGTCCGTCCTCGACCAACTGAAACACACACCGTTCCGTGATGAACAAAACAGGTTGTTTGTTCTTCATGGCAAATTTTCCATTGAAAGTGATCTGTTCGACATCCTTGAGGA
The DNA here is from genome assembly GCA_022565025.1 of Pseudomonadota bacterium. GTDB lineage: Bacteria > Pseudomonadota > Gammaproteobacteria > Xanthomonadales > SZUA-36 > JAJRRA01. The sequence continues at coordinate 28,627 of JADFKH010000006.1, read as the reverse complement.
ATTTCAGGTTCTTGCCTTCCTGAAGGATCTGCAACTTCCCCTCTTCGATACTCACTTTCAACCCACCAGACCGGAACGTTCCAGCGAAGATGACTTTTCGGCTGTTTTGGCTGATGTTGATGAAGCCGCCGCATCCGACCACTCTCTCCCCAAACTTACTGGCGTTGACATTGCCATGACGATCGCATTGGGCCAACCCTAGGAAAGCGATGTCCAACCCTCCTCCATCAATGAAATCGAACGAGGAGGTATGATCAATGACGGCACTGGTATTAACGGCAGCACCCAAATCCAATCCCCTCATAGGTATGCCACCGACGATACCTGAATCCGTAGTGAGTGTAATGTAATTGTATATCCGTTCTTCGCTACTCACTGAAGCGATCCCTTCCGGCATGCCGATACCCAGGTTGATCACACTGTTTGCTCGCAATTCCATCGCACAACGCCGGGCGACGATTTTTCGTTCATTCAACGGAAGGGGTTCCAGGGATTGTACCGGGATCTTGAGTTCTCCGGAGAGAGCCGGGTTGTAAACCGTTCCATAATTTTGCATATGGTGGTCCGGTTCGGACACGACAACGCAATCCACCATGATCCCCGGGATTTTGATCTCTTTCGATCTTAGGGAGCCAGTCTCAGCGATACGTTCCACCTGGCAGATGACGTATCCCCCCGAATTTTTTGCCGCCATGGCCAGGCTCAAATCTTCCAGGAACAGGGATTCGCGTTCCATCGTCACGTTACCTTCCGTATCGGCCGTAGTTCCACGGAGAAAAACAACGTTGATGGGAAATGCCCGAAAAAACAACCATTCCTTTTCTTCAAGCTCGACGAGTTTCACCAATTCCTCGCTAGTGGCCGAATTGAGCCGCCCCCCATCCATGCGTGGATCCACATAGGTTCCCAGACCCACTTTGGAAAATGTGCCGGGCTCTCCGGCAGCGATAGCGCGGTACAGGTGCAGGATGCAACCTTCCGGGAAGTTGTACGCTTCAATTTTATTGGCACTGATCAGCTTTTCAAGCGCCGGAGTCAGTCCGAAATACCCCCCGATGACGCGCTTCAACAACCCCTCATGGGCCAGGTGATTCAACCCTTTTTCACGCCCATCTCCCTGGCCGGTGGAATGGACCAGGGTGAGGTTAGAGGGTGAGTCTGAATCCAGAAAACGCTTTTCTAAAGCGATCAACAGGCGTTCAGGGGTCCCATTTCCTCCATATCCTGTCGTTGCCAACACATCTCCATCGTGGATAATGGCGACGGCTTGTTCTGCCGAAACAATCTTTCCTTTGCTCATAAGATCCTCCTCGAGTTCAATCGGCTCAGTCTTACCGGTCTTCTTGGCAAACGGGTTTTGATAAAGCTCATCATGAGACACCACACCCACATCAATGACACAATCCGTTTGGGGCCATGCCACGCAAAGCAGGATTTAGCCCGCCTTAAGGATAACAAGGCGTCGCTGTCATTATCCGGCGCCCTGCGCCGTCATTGAGCCGATCACTTCGTTTATTGCATTGGTGAGTGAGCTAAGTTCGTGCCGGTCGATAATGAACGGCGGCATCAGGTAAACCAGCTTGCCGAAAGGCCTGATCCAGACGCCGCGAGCGACGAACTGTTTTTGCCACTCGGCCACATTGACCGGGCCTTCCATTTCCACCACGCCGATGGCGCCCAGCACCCGTACATCGGCCACACCCGGCATGGCCCGGCAGGGCTCCAGGCCTGCGGACAGCTGTTTCTCGATTGTCGCGACTCGCTGCTGCCAGGGTGAATCGTTCAACAGGCGAATGCTTTCGCGCGCCACAGCGCAAGCCAGTGGGTTGGCCATGAAGGTTGGACCGTGCATGAATACACCGTCGGTGTCCTTTGCTGAGGAAATCGTTTCCGCCACATCCTCATTGGCTATGGTGGCCGCCAAACTCATAAAACCGCCGGTCAGGGCCTTGCCCACGCACATGATGTCGGGGCTGATCCCCGCGTGCTCACCAGCGAACATGCGACCGGTACGGCCGAAGCCGGTGGCGATCTCATCAAAAATCAACAGCAGGCCTGATTCATCGCACAGTGCCCGCAAACGGCGCAGGTATTCGGGGTGGTAGAACCACATGCCGCCGGCGCCCTGGACGATGGGCTCGAGGATCACGGCGGCAATTTCGTCCCTGTGCTCATGCGCCAGTGCCACCATGGGCTCGAAATCTGTGGGATCCCACTCGGCGTCGAAGGCGGTTGTCGGGGTAGGGGCGAACAGTTGGTCGGGCAGGGCTTCACGGAAAATCTCGTGCATGCCGGTCACCGGGTCGCACACGGACATCGCCGTAAAGGTGTCGCCGTGGTAGCCCGAGCGGATCGTCAGCAGGCGGTGTTTATTTTTACGGCCCTTGGCGTACCCATACTGGATGGCCATCTTGATGGCAACTTCCACTGCTACCGAGCCTGAATCGCAGAAAAAAATCTTGTTCAGGCCCGGCGGAGTCAGCTGGATCAATTCGCGCCCCAGGCCAATTGCGGGTTCGTGCGTGATGCCGCCGAACATCACGTGGGACATCCTCCCAATCTGCTCCGCTGCAGCAGCGATCAGGCGCGGGTGTTGGTAACCATGGATGGCCGTCCACCAGGACGACATGCCATCAACCAGCCGCCGGCCGTCGGCCAGTTCCAGGTGCACCCCTTCTGCGGCGACCACCGGGTAAGCCGGCAGCGGGGATGAGAGGGAGGTGTAGGGATGCCACAGGTGTTCCCGGTCGAAGGCCAGGTCCGCCTCGCTGATTATTGGTTTGCGCTGGTTCATCACAGCTCCAGGCGTGCGGCCTGGGTCGATATGAAGCCGGTGTCGACCTTGTCCGCCCATGGCAGGTCGAGCAGTACCTTCAGGCCGGTCAGGTTGAGGAGCGCGCTGCGCGAGCCCTTCACGGTGTCGCCATTGAACACCAGGCCTGCCAGCTCAATGTCACGGCTGCGCATTGCATCCACCGATAACAGTGTGTGGTTGATGCTGCCCAGGTAATAATTCGCCACCAACACCACCGGCAGGCCCCACTCCTTGAGCAGATCGATATTGCTCAGCCCATGGCCGGGCCGGCTGTCGAGCGGGACCATCAGGCCGCCGGCCAGTTCGACGATCAAGGGTGTGCCGGTGTTCGGTAATTCGAGCGAAGCTCGCTTAATCCGAACGCCGTCAATGTCGGCCGCGGCATGTGGTGACACGGGTGTGTTGAGGCGCCAGGCTTCGGGATGCAGCATGCCCCCGTGCCGGGTCAGTTGCCGCACCCGCAGGGTGTCGCTGGCATCCAGATTACCCGCCTGCACGGGTTTCCAGTAATCGGCCCGGAGCTTTTCGACCAGGATGGCTGCAACCACGGTTTTGCCGACTTCAGTGCCTATGCCCGCAACGACATATCCACGCATTGCAGATTCTCCAGGGCCGCCATCAGCCCATCGATTTCATCAACGGTATTGAAGGCATGCAGGCAAATGCGAATGCGCTCGCTGCCGGCCGGCACGCTGGGCGCACGGATGGCCTTCACGTCGAATCCAAGTTCACCCAGGTGCCCGGCTGTCGCCAGCACCTGATCGTTGCCTGGAATGATCACGGACTGAACCCAGGTATTACTCTCTACCCATTGGAAGCTGGATTCACGGATGGCGGATCGGGTATGACGGACCAGGGAAAACAGCTGCTCCCGCTCAGCATCGAGCTCGGGCAGCAGTTCATAAGCCGCCTCGATCTTGTCCAGGCTGTCACGCGGCGGTGCGGTGGAATAGACGAAAGGCCGGCAGAAATTTACCAGGTAATCGCGCAGGGTTTTCGAACCTAATACCACGGCCCCATGCAGGCCCAGGCCTTTGCCGAAGGTATGGACCCGGGCGAAAACACAGTCTTCCAGGCCATTTTCGACCACTGAGCCGGCGCCGCCCGGGCCGGTAATGCCATTGCTGTGTGCTTCATCCACCACCAGGCCCGCGCCGTATTCCACCGCCAGCGCTGCCATTTCCGGCAATGGCGCCGTGTCCCCGCCCATCGAGTACAGCGACTCCACGCCAATGAAGGTTGCGCCGCTGGCCTCGTCGAGCCGGGCCGCCAAGTCATCCAGGTCATTGTGCCGGAATACCAACTTGCGCGCCTTGCTGAGACGGGCGCCGTCGACGCTGGAGGCATGGATCAGTTCGTCCATGATCAAGGTGTCACCCGGCCCGGCGATGCAGGCAAACAGGCCGGAATTCGCCGCGTAGCCGCTGCCGAACAGCAGGCCGGCTTCGGCCCGGTGATAAACGGCCAGCCGGGCTTCCAGGTGTTCGGCCGCTGCACTGTTGCCGGATATCAGGCGCGATCCGGTAGAGCCCAGCGGCGCACGTGGATGTTTCGCGCGGATCCTGTCGATAAGCGTCCGGAGGTGACTTGAGCGGGCTAAACCGAGATAGTCATTGGAGCAAAAGTCGATGCCCGCACCGCTAGCTGAGAGCTGGCGCAGGCTGCCGGCGCGAGCCCTCTTGGCCAGCGCCTGGCGAAGCTTGTGATCAGGTCCATCCATCAGGCCCGGGCGGTGGCGGGTGTTTCTGTGCCGGCGCTGCCCACTTCCTCAGGCATCATCGCGCGCAGGCCCAGCGCATCGAACATGGCCTTGTCCTGTTCCCATTCAGGGTTTGGTGTGGTCAACAGCCGCTCCCCGGCGAAGATGGAATTGGCGCCGGCGAGGAAGCACAGCGCTTGTTCCTCTACGCTCATCTCCAGGCGGCCGGCCGACAGGCGCACCTTGGATTCTGGCATCAGGATGCGCGCGACGGCGATCATGCGAACCAATTCCAAGCTTGTGACCCGCTGCTGGTTTTCCAGCGGTGTGCCCGGCACTGCAACCAGCGCGTTAATCGGGACCGATTCGGGTGGTTTGGGCAGGTTGGCCAGTGTGTGCAGCAGATCGATGCGGTCCGCGGTGCTTTCACCCAACCCGATGATGCCGCCGCAGCACACGGTAATCCCGGCGTCACGCACGTAGCCGATCGTATCCAGCCGGTCCTGGTAGGTGCGGGTGCTGATCACTTTGGGATAGAAAGACTCGCTGGTGTCCAGGTTGTGGTTGTAGGCCGTGAGCCCGGCCTGTTGCAGCCGCCGGGCTTGCTCCGGGCTGAGCATGCCGAGTGTCACGCAGACTTCCAGCCCCATCTCTTTAACGCCCCGGACCATTTCCAGTACGCGGTCGAAATTACCCCCGTCACGCACATTGCGCCAGGCAGCGCCCATGCAGAAACGAGTACTGCCCGCAGCCTTGGCCTGACGGGCCGCCTCCAGCACCGGCTCAAGTTCCAGCAGACTCTCGGCTTTCAGGACCGCGTTATGGTGCACCGATTGGGAACAATAGCCACAATCCTCAGGACAGCCGGCGGTCTTGATCGAAAGCAGGGTACACACCTGCACTTCATCCGGAGCATGGTGTTGCCGGTGGACGCCGGCGGCCTGGTAGACCAAGTCCAGCAGGGGTTTTTTGAATAGTTGTGCTACGCTCTTTCGGCTGGGCCGCGTGATTTGCATGGACATATTGGGGCCTATTGGGGCTGATCATTTGACAGTGCAGGATGATCGCATAGTTTACCCGGGTTAACCCCATTTATTCAGCTTTCAGTCGCACGGTGCCTTAGCCAGAGCGCAGCCGCAAGGAACACGGCGGCAACCGCCAGGCCGGCCAGCATCTGGACGGAGAACAAGCGGTCCAGCATGTTGGCCAGGCTGACTGCGTGGTCAAACTCTTCGGTAAGTGGGACACCCAACGCAATTTTACCGGTACCGTCATGGACCTCGGCGGTCAGGATGGCGGGGCTGTTGACCATCCACTCGCCGACAACGCCAACGATATTGCTCTTCAGCGTAAAAGTGCGCAGAAACTCGATCCAGGTTTGCAGCACGGCAAAAACCAGCGGCGGCAGCGTTGCGAACAACAGCGGCACCCGGGGTGCGAAAGCCGAAACCAGCATCAGCCAGCCATACATCGGCAGCGCCCATATGGAGTGTGCGTACCAGGAAGCCGCAATCATTACCCACGCCTTGAGCGGGTTTGCTACACCCAGGAACAGGGTCCAGGGATTGCCGTCCACGCTGAGGATCATCGCAGATCCGATGATTGCCATGATGATGTGCGTGATGACCAGGATCAGCACGAAGAACGTGGGAATGACCACCATGGCGGTAATCAGTTTGGACGCCAAGGTCAGTGTGTCGGAAGCGGGCAGGGATTTCCAGAACAAGATGCTGCGGTCCTTGCGGTCGTCATAAAGCGAGCCCAGCAAGTAAAAGAAAATCACGAACCCCATCACGACGGTAAAAAATACCGAGCTGCCCAGCATGCCCTGATACATCACCATGCCGCGGAATTCCGATGACTGGTTGGCCAGCACCCGGACCGCTTCCCTGAAGGTGTACAACTCGCTGTCGTAATGCGCAGTGGTAAAGATCGACATCAAAAGGAAGACGATATAAATCCCGCCGATCACGATGGGCGTGGTGCGGATTGCACCCTTATTTTCCCAGAACTCTCGACGCAGGAGGGCGATCATGCGATTCACGCTGCACCTCCTTTGGTTGTGGCGCCTTTCATTGTGGCTACGAACAGGTCGGCGACGCTGGGCGTGTGGAGCTCCCCAAGTACTGCCAACTGCTCCGTGTCGGCGCCGTCATAAAGGAAAATATGTCGGCCGAACAACTCGCGTTCGTACATAGGGCTGAGGCCGCGTGCCTGCACGGCCTTGTCCGGCACAACCATCAACTCGACATAACGCTCCTGGACTTCGTCCATGGTCGAGTCCAGCACGATTTTCCCGTCCTGTATGAAAATCAGGTCCGTCAGGATGTGCTCTATTTCCTCTACCTGGTGGGTGGTGATCAGGATGGTGCGCTGCTCGTCGAAATAGTCGTTGAGCAGGTTGGTGTAGAACTGTTTGCGGTAGATGATATCCAGCCCGAGTGTCGGTTCGTCCAACACCAGCAGAGTGGCATCGATGGCCATAACCAGAGCCAGGTGTAACTGGGCCACCATGCCCTTGGAGAGTTGCTTGACCTTGTGCTCCAGTGTGACCTTGGTATCTGCCAGGTACTCGAGGCATTTATCGCGTGAAAACCTTGGATGAAGCTGCTCCGTCAGGTCGATCAGTTGCCATACGCGAATCCAGCGCGGCAGAACGGCGACATCGGCAATAAAACAAACATCTTCCATCAAAACAGCACGATCCCGGGCCGGGTTTTTACCCAGTACACTGAGCTCACCATCAAAGGTAAGCAGGCCGAGTATGGCCTTTAACGCGGTTGTTTTGCCTGCGCCGTTCGGTCCAATCAAGCCGACGATGCGGCCCGGGGGGATATTCAGATCGATGTGATCTACTGCCACGGTGCGGCCATAACGCTTGGTCAGCCCACGTGCAGAAATAATCGGGTTCATGAAGATTCGCTCTCTTTTTCCAGGGCATCGTTAAACAGTTCCTTGATCTCCAGTCCAAGCTGGCCGATCCGGTTGAGCGTGGCAGGCCATTCCTCGTTGAGGAACTTGTCACGTTCCGACGCAAACAGTTTCTTGTGCGCGCCTTTGCACACGAACATGCCCAGGCCGCGACGCTTCTCCACCAGGCCTTCATCCACCAGGGCCTGGTAGGACTTGGAAACCGTGATGGGGTTTAACTGGAACTCCGCCGCCACGGTGCGCACCGAGGGCAGGGCCTCGCCCTCGCCCAACGTTCCGTCGAGGATCATTGCAACCGTGCGCTCTTTCAATTGCCAGTAGATGGGCTGGCTGTCATTCCAGTGAATGGACATTTTGAATGATTCAGTTGCTGCGGAACAGGAACAGACTTACCTTAAAGCTCTTGTTCTTTTTAGGAGAGTTTCCACCCGGAGTCTCGCTGGCAAAAGTCTGTGTTGGAGCAGTATCAATTCCTGCCGTTTGATCAGCCGAGTCCTTTGCGGTCAAACCTGAACCACTGAGACCCACCAGTGCGCTGACCAGCAGCATTAGTGCTGCAAACACGGCAAGGCTGTTGGAAATCCGGGGTGTGTGGTGTGTTTTAAGTTTTAACATTTTATTTTCCAGCAAAGCGTAAATTCAGCAACTCAGTTAGGGTGATGTAGTGAAGTATAACACCATAACCGTAAAATGCAAACTTATATTTCATTCCGGTCGGGAGCCGAGCCAGGAGAGCAGTAGGGCGAGGCCCAGGGGTATCAGGCGTTCCACCCAGTCGCCGGGCGATTCGATGGTCCAGCTGAGGATCAGGGTGAGGAAGAAGCCGGTTGCCATGGCGGCGATCCGCCAGGGAGGTTTGACCGGGCCCCGCCAAAGGGTGATGAACAGCACAGGGCCGAAAGTCGCGGCCAGGGCCTGCCAGGCGAACAAGACGCGGTTGAAGATTCGGTCGGGGGAGCCAATCGCCAGGGCGACGGCGAGCATGCCGATGATGAGCACGACCCACCGGGCATTGCCGAGGCTGGAAGTGGTGCTGGCGGAACCGTCAGTCAGGTCGTGACTGACACTGGAGGCGGCGACCAGCAGCTGGCTGTCCGCGGTCGACATGATGGCGGAGAGGATGGCGGACACCATGATGCCTGCCAGCAGTGAGGGCAGAAGCAGCGTGGCGAGAAAGAACAGGACTTGTTCGCCGTCACCGACGGTGTCAACCAACACCCGGCCGCACCAGCCCAGCACGACCATGCCGGTGTAAATAATGATGGCCCATGCGATCGCTATGCGGCGGCCTGTGACAATCGCCGCGTCGTTTTTGATCGCCATGAAGCGATTTACTACGTGCGGCTGGCCCGGGTAGCCAAGGCCGATACCAAGCAGACCAAGGACAAAACCCGTTCCGCTCAGGAGCGTGGCCTGGTTAGTCCACAGCATCGAGCCGCTGGTGTTTGCCGCAGTGAGGTTGGCGGCCACTACGCCCGGGCCGCCGGCAGCGTGCAGGGCGACGGCGGGCAGAATGAGTGCGCTGAGCGCCATCAGGACTCCCTGTACGCTGTCCGTGACGCTGGCTGCCCAAAATCCACCCAGCCACACGTAGGCCAGTACTACGGCAGCGCCGATTATTATGGCCGTGTTTTGCCCGATGCCCAGCACGCTTGCAAAAGTGATGCCGGCCGCCTGGAACTGGGCTGCTATGTAAAAAGTGAAAGAGAACAGGATCACGCCGCTGCCCATGCGTAGAATCGTTTTGCGGGCCGGATCACCGGGTGGGCCAGCCAGAAATTCAGTCAGGGTCAGCGCACCGCTGCTACGGCTTTGCCGGGCCAATCTGGGCGCGATGATGTACCAGTTGATCACAAAGCCGCAAAGCGTTGCCGGAATCAACCAGATGGCCGGAAGTCCCCAGGCAAAGGCGGCGCCGCTGACGCCCAGCAAGCTCCAGGCAGAGGAGGAACTTGCAGATGCGCTCAGGGCTGCGATCGCACCCCCCAGCTTCCTGCCCCCCAGGTAGAAATCCTCGCTGTTGGTGTTGCGGTGGCTGGCCCACCAGCCGATACCCAGCATCAGCAACTGGTAGGCAATCAGGGTAATCAGGACACCGGTCATATCTTTATCGTCAAGGGAGGTCAGAGAATCATTTTCTAAAGTACAATGTACAAGATACTGTTGCTATTTGGAAAACGGTTCTCTGACCCCATTTGATCGGTCCTGGTTGATTAGATTAAGGAGCAATACCCGAATGAAGCGATTTCGTACTTTTGGTTCGCTGATGGCGTCCGTAATGTTGACCGGCACGGCGCTGGCGACAGAACTTGAAACCGATGCACAGAAGATGGGTTACATCATCGGCATGGACATTGGTTCTTCTCTCAGGCGACAAGGCGCTGAACTGGATCTTGCAGCCGTGTACGACGCCATTAAGGCTGTCTACAATGGTGAGGAGTTGGCCATGAAGCCGGAAGAGGCCGCCACGATTCGGCAGTCATTCACTGCAAAACGGCGTGCCGAGGCTGAGAATGAACGAGAGGGGCTGGCCGCAACGAACGCGGCGGAAGGGGATAAGTTCCTGCTTGAAAACCACTCCAAGGAAGGCGTGCAAATAACGGATTCCGGTCTCCAGTACAAAGTTATTGACCTGGGAGATGGCCCGAAGCCCACGGCTACTGACAAGGTAAAGGTGCATTATCGCGGTACTCTTCTCAATGGTGAAGAGTTCGACAGTTCCTATGCACGAGGTGAGCCGATCAGCTTTCAGCTGGATCGGGTGATTCCCGGCTGGACCGAGGGTGTGCAATTGATGTCCGTGGGCAGCAAATTCATGTTTTACATCCCGTCGGACCTGGGCTACGGTACGAGTGGTGGTGGCCCTATCGGCCCCAACGCAACGCTGATATTCCAGATTGAGCTATTGGGTATCGAGTAAAGCCGGACACTTGGGGTCGGTAAAATACAGGATTTCTTCAATCGTCTTCGGCAGGAATTTACCAGGGGCTTTTATGCGCATATCAATCGTAGGAAGCGGTTACGTAGGACTGGTCAGCGGAACAGGCCTTGCGGAAGTTGGGCACCACGTCGTGTGCATGGATAACAATGAAAAACGCATTGAAAACCTGCGTAAGGGCATCGTACCGATTTTCGAGCCCGGCCTTGAGGAAATGTTGCAGGAAAATTCGCGCCAGGGCCGCCTGAAATTCACTGCGTCCATGGTCGACGCCCTGGATCAGGCACAGGTGCTTTTCATCGCCGTAGGCACGCCCTCGGACGAAGATGGTTCGGCAGATATAAGCCACGTGCTGGCCGTCGCAAAGGCCATTGGACAGCATATGGACAAACCCCTGCTGGTTGCAATCAAGTCCACCGTGCCGGTCGGCACCTGTGAAAAGGTTTCTGCATGCATTTCTCAGGAATTGGAGGGCAGGGGGCTGGATATCGATTTTACAGTTGCTTCGAACCCGGAATTTCTGAAAGAGGGCGCCGCAATTTCTGATTTCATGAAACCCGATCGCATCATTGTCGGGGTCGAGAACGAAGCCGCCGAGGATTTGTTGCGCGAGCTTTATGCACCCTTCAATCGCAACCACGAAAAACTGCTGTGTATGGATGTGCGATCGTCGGAACTAACCAAATACGCAGCGAATGCCATGCTGGCAACCAAGATCAGCCTGATGAACGAACTGGCCAACGTGGCGGAACGGGTTGGTGCTGACATTGAGCAGGTGCGCAACGGCATTGGAGCTGATCCACGTATCGGTTTTTCCTTCATCTACCCGGGGGCAGGCTATGGCGGCTCCTGTTTTCCCAAGGACGTGCGAGCGCTGGAAAACATCGCACGGCAGTACGGCTACGATGCTGAGTTACTCAAGGCAGTTGAAGCGGTCAATAACCGTCAGAAACATAAGCCTTTCGAATTGCTGAGCCGCCATTTCAAGGGTCAAATGGCTGGCCTGAAGGTGGCTGTTTGGGGACTGTCGTTCAAGCCCAATACCGACGATATTCGTGAGGCGCCCAGCCTCAAGCTGATCGAAGCATGTCTTGCAGCCGGTTCTAGCGTACGCGCTCACGACCCGGAAGCTAATGAAAAAGTCGACCTGTGGTTCGCAGGTCAGACTGGTTTTAGAACTTTCGCAGATCCATACGAGGCAGCGGCCGGTGCGGATGCGCTGGTGCTGATGACTGAATGGAAGCTCTACTGGGCGCCGGATTTTGACAGCTTGCGTGAATCCATGAGTCAGGCGGTGATCGTCGATGGGCGCAATATCTGGTCGCCTGAGGTCGTTCGCCGGCGTGGCATCACTTATTATGCCATTGGCCGACCATAGTTAAACCCCCTGGCCCGGGAGGAGAATATGAGCAAGACAGCGCTGATTACGGGTATCACCGGGCAGGACGGAGCATACCTGGCGGAATTTCTCCTCGGCAAGGGTTATGAAGTACATGGCATCAAACGCCGTGCGTCCTTGATCAATACAGCGCGTATCGATCATTTATACGCAGACCCCCACGTCGAAAACGCTAAATTCAGGCTGCATTATGGCGACATGACCGACAGTTCCAGCCTGCAACGAACCATTCAACGCGTCCAGCCGGATGAAATTTACAACCTGGCCGCACAAAGCCACGTGGCCGTTTCCTTTGAACAGCCGGAGTACACGGCGGAAGCGGATGCGGTGGGCACCCTGAGAATGCTTGAGGCAATCAGGAATCTCGGCCTGGAAAAACAATGCCGTTTCTACCAGGCATCCACTTCGGAACTGTTCGGCAAGGTCCACGAGACACCACAGAAAGAAACCACGCCATTTTACCCGCGCTCACCCTACGGTGTCGCCAAGCTTTATGCCTACTGGATCGTGGTGAATTACCGGGAGTCTTACGGCATGTTTGCCTGCAATGGCATCCTGTTCAACCACGAGTCACCCTTGCGTGGTGAAACATTCGTGACCCGTAAGATTACGCGCGGTCTGGCCCGGATCGGCTGGGGTCTGGATGAATGTGTTTACCTGGGTAATCTGGAGGCCCGGCGTGACTGGGGTCATGCCCGGGATTACGTTGCAGCGCAATGGCTGATGCTCCAGCATGATGAGCCCCTGGATTTTGTCATCGCCAGCGGAGAGCAGCATTCCGTGCGTGATTTTGTCAATGCGGCCGCCGCCGGAATGGACCTTGAGTTGGAGTGGCAGGGTACGGGACAGGATGAGTGCGCGGTAGTGGCCTGGTCGGAACGTGATGAGCTGAAATTCCGGGCTGGCGATGTTGTCGTGCAAATCGATCCCAGGTATTACCGGCCCACGGAAGTCGAAACCCTGTTGGGTGACGCAAGCCTGGCCCGCGAATTACTGGGCTGGGTACCCAGCACCTCATTCGAGGAACTGGTTGATGAAATGGTCACCAACGATTTGCAATTGGCACGCGAAGAAGCCCTGGTTAAGCGGGACAGAATCGACCAGTGAAGGTAACATCTTCGAGCAATGCGGCCGCTCCCTGTAAAGTTTATATTGCCGGGCACCGGGGCATGGTGGGCTCAGCCCTGGTGCGGAAACTGGAGATGTCTGCGGGCCACTGCATCATCACGCGCAGTCGCCAAGAACTGGATCTTACCCGCCAGGAAGAAGTAGAGGCGTTCTTTGCGCACGAGTGCATTGACCGTGTTTACCTGGCTGCCGCAAGGGTGGGTGGAATCAAAGCCAACCAGGAGATGCCCGCGGATTTTCTACGGGAAAATTTGCAAATCCAGACCAATGTCATTCATGCGGCGCATACCGCCGGGGTGGGGCGTTTGCTGTTCCTGGGCAGTTCCTGCATCTATCCCCGCTTGGCGGAACAGCCGATGGCTGAAGAAGCGCTGATGAGCGGGCCGCTGGAACCGACCAACGAAGCCTACGCCGTGGCGAAAATTGCAGGGATCAAGATGTGTGAATCCTACCGGCGTCAACACGGATCCGATTTCCGCAGCGTGATGCCAAGCAACCTGTATGGTCCGAACGACAATTTCGACCTGGATACGAGCCACGTCCTGCCGGCCCTGTTGCGAAAGTTTCACACGGCCGCAACAACTGGCGGCCAGACGGTCACGGTGTGGGGCAGTGGCCGCCCACGGCGCGAGTTTCTGCACGTCGATGACATGGCATCGGCAAGCCGGCACATCATGGACCTTTCACCGGCCCAGTACTGGTCGGTGGCGAAGCCGCACTGCTCACACATCAATGTCGGCAGTGGCACGGATGTGAGCATCGTGGAATTGGCCAGGTTGATTTCCGCCATCACTGGATTCAAGGGGCAGATTACATTTGATTCCAGCATGCCCGACGGAACAGCCAGGAAATTGCTGGACATCAGCCGTTTGAAGGCACTCGGCTGGCAGCCGGAAACGAGCCTTGAAGAGGGCATCGCGCAAACTTATGCTTGGATGGTGGAGCATTGGAACCAGGTCGGTGAAACAGCCTGATCGTGCCTTCAAACGGCTGATGTCCAGTAATTTCCGGGCTTCAAGGTGCGGCGCAAACGAAAACAGAAATCGCGGATGATCGCTTCACCCGCATATTGCACGAAGGATCCGGAATTTGGAGTGTAACTGGCAATACAGTTTGGTCGATCGTTCGAACAAGCATAGCCATAGCTATGGTTTTCGAAGGATCGACCGAAATGTGAAGCCAGATGCGCTGCAAAACCGGATAGGACAAACTGTATTTTTCGTATGACAATCATTTTGGTCATAAGCTACTAAATTGTTCATGATTAGGCATATTATCGTACGCCTTTGTGCAATATGCGGGCTAGCCTTGTTCATGGCAATATTACCTTGAATGAGAAGCAAAGATGACAGGGCAATGAGTGAAGTGAGGGAAATACGACTGGAACCATCGTGGAAAGCACGGCTGGCGGGAGAGTTCGAGCAGACTTATATGCAGAACCTGCGGCAGTTCCTGATCGAGCGGAAGAAGAACGGGGCAGTGATTTACCCCCGGGGTAAGCAAATTTTCAACGCCATGGATTCCACCACGTTCGCCGAAGTGAAGGTCGTAATTCTGGGTCAGGACCCCTACCATGGTCCCGGGCAGGCTCACGGCCTGTGTTTTTCCGTGATGGACGGAGTGACTGTTCCGCCATCCCTGGTCAATATTTACCAGGAAATCGAACAGGACCTGGGCCCCCAGCCGCCGGCCAGCGGCAATCTGCAACACTGGGCCGACCAGGGTGTGCTCCTGCTCAATGCTGTGCTCACGGTTGAGCGGGGACGGGCTGGCTCCCATCAAGGCAAAGGCTGGGAGCGTTTTACCGACCGCATCGTCAGCGAACTGAACGGCGGCCGTGATGGCCTGGTATTCATGTTCTGGGGCAGCTATGCGATCAAAAAAGGCAGCCACATTGACCGCGACCGCCACCTGGTACTGACCGCCCCCCATCCGTCACCGTTGTCCGCCCATCGTGGCTTCTTTGGTTGCCGCCACTTCTCCAAGGCCAATGCCTGGTTGCAGCAACATAGCCAGCAGCCGATAAAGTGGGTCTAGGAGCTCTCTCGCGTGCGCGCTATCCGTTGAAAATCTGCAACGCTTCGTCCACAGGCATCCAGTTGACGTGCGAGTCATAGAAAGCGTGGGCTTGCGGCTCACGGTCAATGGGCCCATCAAGGCAGGCGAGCGCCACGTGCGTTTCACCGGCCCAGCGATTTGATTCGAACAGCATGCTGCTGCCGCAGGTGCTGCAAAAACCACGCCGGGCTCCGGGTGAGGATTCGTACCAGCTAAGGTGGTGCTCTCCGCTCAGCACAGAGAAGTGATCACTTGCAAAACCCACCCAGGTGACGTAGCCGGCGCCGTGCTCGCGCTGGCACATCTTGCAATGGCAATGAGCACACCACTTGCTGGGCAACATGACGGAAAATCGAACGGCAGCACACAGGCAGCCACCTTCAACCATTTTTCTCTCGCTCATGAATTCCTCCTTAATGCATCAGCACGTAGGCAGCCAGCCTGGCCCAGATGAGCATGAGAACCAGGCAGCTTGCCGCGTAGGCGATAAAACGGTGCATGACCCGGTTGTAGGTGCAATGAACCAGGCTGTGTACATAGCGCAATGCCACGTAGCCCCAGACCAGCTGCACCAGGAGCTGGTCCTGAATCATCAACACCAGGGTCAGCAATACTGCAACATAGAAAAGGACCGGTAGCTCAAACAGGTTTTTCAGGTTATCCGCCTGGGCGGCAGAGTCTGTCAGCAAGGCCTGGCTGTGTACCCTTGTATCCAGGGACTGCGGATCGATGGATTTTCTTTTGATCTCGCGCACGCGCGTCACATACATGTAAACCCAGACTAGAAAAGTCAGAAAAACCAGGGCCAATAAAGGTATTAGCAGGGGTTTGTAAAACATATCATTAGCCTTTTTTATGCCGACAGGTTCATTTTAGCGCCTGCTGACAGGCGCTGGCAAAAAGGTATTGTATTTAATACACCCTGCGGTGATCGTAACCGTAATACCGGCTATAACGCTGAGCAGCCGGCTCCGGCTGCTCGAACAGGGCGGCATCGATTATGGACCACAGGTGGATGGCCCAGCCCAGCAGGATCAGCCAGAACAGAGCCGTCAACACGAACATGAATCCAGCCAGTAACCAGCGGCCCTGCAATAATTGCCCCAAGCCCGGTATGAAAAAACTGGCCAGTGCAGTAAGGACATTTCCGCAACTTCCACTTCCCATGATTTCTTCCTTTGTTTCTCCACTTAAAGTATGCAGGATTTGTGCCAGTGACTATAGGAGACTCCTTGGGGCCGAATCGCACGCGAGCGGGCTCCTTTATGGGCGAGAGACGCTATTTCGTGGTGGAATTGGCTAACCCGCATTTCACACCAGAGCAGTTGGTCATACGATGAAAACGTCGCTGGTTGTATAATATTGGCGGTTACGAAAACTCTCAGTACAAGGAAATTTTCACAATGAGCTACCGCCACATCAAGATTCCCGAATCCGGACAAAAAATTACCGTCAGCAACGACCAACTGCAGGTGCCGGACAACCCCATACTGGGCTTCGTGGAAGGCGATGGCATTGGCCCGGATATCAACCGTGCCGCCATGCGGATTTGGGACGCGACGGTGGAAAAAGCCTATGGAGGCAGACGGAAAGTGCACTGGGCAGAGCTGTACCTGGGTGAAAAAGCAGGGGAAATGTACGAAGGTGATTATTTTCCAGCCGAGACCCTGGATGCGATCAGAGACCTGATCGTTGCCATCAAGGGGCCATTGACCACGCCGGTTGGCGGTGGCTTCCGTTCACTGAACGTCTCCCTGCGACAGGAACTGGACCTGTATGCCTGTGTCCGGCCGCTTACTTATATAGAAGGTGTTCCATCACCAATGAAGAAACCCGAAGATATCGACATCGTGATTTTCCGCGAGAACACTGAAGATGTGTATTGTGGAATCGAGTTCAAGAGCGGTTCGCCGGAAAATAAGAAGCTGGCCAAATTCCTGCGCGAAGAAATGGGCGTCGATTTCTTCGAAGACGCTGGCCTGGGTATCAAGCCGATTTCTGCCTTCGGCTCACGGCGGCTGATCAGGAAAGCGATTCAGTACGCCATCGACCATAATCGGACGAGTGTAACTCTGGTACACAAGGGCAACATCATGAAGTTCACCGAAGGCGCATTCCGCAACTGGGGTTACGAATTAGCTCGCGAAGAATTTGCGGATGCGACGATCACCGAAGATGACCTTTGGTCAAAGTATGATGGCCAGATGCCTGAAGGCAAGGTCCTGATCAAGGACCGCATCGCAGACATCACTTTCCAGTTGATGCTGTTGCGTCCCGCGGAGTTCGACGTACTGGCGACGACAAACCTGAATGGCGACTATCTTTCCGACGCCCTGGCGGCGGAAGTGGGCGGCATGGGTATCGCCCCGGGCGCCAATATGGCGGACCACATGGCCGTTTTTGAAGCCACCCATGGCACCGCTCCGAAGTATGCCAACCAGAACAAGGTGAATCCAAGTTCATTGATGTTCTCCGGTGCGATGATGTTTGATTACATCGGTTGGGGTGAAGTGTCCGCGCGGATTACAGCTGCATTCAAGAAAACAGTAGGCGAAGGAATTGTCACTTATGACTTCGCCCGTCAGATGGAAGGCGCCACCGAAGTTTCAACCTCCGGTTTTGCCGATGCATTGATCGAGCGCCTCTGAACCCTGCCATGAAACGTGCGAACAAGCCGGGCCTGTTAGCGGCTAGCACTCACTGCTTGTCCCTTGCGGACCCGCAGGAAAAGTGTGCCGCCGTGTTTGTCCTGGCCGGCAAAGTGAAAGAAGGCTCATTCCAGTGGGATCTGGATGATCCGCTAAAATCAATCACCGTGCCCGGCCGGCCAGCGCGGCCGGAACTGGTGTCTCCCAGGGCCGTACCGCGCCGTCGCCTGGGCAGCGATGAAGGTCGGGCCGCGTTGGTTCACGCCATCGCCCATATCGAATTCAATGCGATCAACCTAGCGCTGGATGCAGTCTGCCGTTTCCGAGACATGCCCCGACAATATTATCTGGACTGGATATCTGTAGCCGCAGACGAGGCGCGTCATTTTCAGTTACTGCATAAACGGTTGGGCCAACTGAACCGGCAGTACGGCGACTACCCGGCTCACAATGGTTTGTGGGAAATGGCTGAAAAAACCGTGGACAGCTGCCTGGTCAGGATGGCGCTGGTGCCTCGTGTTCTGGAAGCCCGTGGGCTGGATGTGACGCCGGGTATGATCGAACGATTGCGGGCGGTGGGCGACACCGAAACCATTGCAGTTCTGGAAGTGATCCTTGCTGAAGAAGTCCGGCACGTGGCGATCGGTACTCATTGGTTCAATTACTGCTGTAAGCAGGAAAATAAGCCGCCTGCGGAAACTTTCCTGGAACTGCTTCGCAGCCGTTTCCCAGGATCGATACGGGGCCCATTCAATCTGGCTGCGCGCAAAGAAGCTGGCTTTACCAAGGCTGAGATGGATGCCCTGATGGCTGGATTAGGTTGATGTCGGCATCAATTACCTGCTGGTTGACGGAATCCCGATGGATTCCACCTGGTCTGCGTTGACGCGAAGATAACTGCCTGCCGTATACCAGTCGGAAAGCACAATTCTTTCCGCATCGCTGCCATCTTCCAGTCTGTGTTTGTGGACGGCAGGACGGTGTGTGTGGCCATGAATCATTCGTTTTACTCGGTATTCTTTGAAGGCATCACGGACGGCTGTTTCGTTTACATCCATTATGTCCATCGATATCGAACCGGTATGCGCGCTGCTGGCGTCCCGTGCGCTGCGGGCCAGTTGCAGCCTTTCTTCCGCTGACAGCGCCAGGATGTGGGCCTGCCATTTGGGGTTTCGCGATTGTTGCCGGAAGCGCTGATATTCCGTGTCATCGGTACACAGGCTATCTCCATGCAGCAGCAGGGTGGGGGTGCCGTACAGGTCGACCATCAGCGCATCCGGTAGCAGTTCCAGGCGCGCCTGGGTGGCGTAAGCCTCCCCCAGCAGGAAATCGCGGTTTCCGTGCATGAAATAACAAGGCACGCCTGCTGCATTCAGGGCGGAAGTAGCCTGTGCCACTTGGCGTGCCGTGACGGAAAGTGCGTCGTCTCCGATCCAGAACTCGAACAGGTCCCCCAGGATATAAACTGCATCCGCTGTCCGGGCCGGGCCGGACAGGAAATCCAGCAGCCACCCGGTAACCGCAGGCTGGCTGTCCTCAAGGTGAAGGTCAGAAATAAACAGCGTTGCCATCTTACTCGCTGATGATCTCTATGCTTTCTATCACGACAGGCACCTTGGGTACATCACTGAACGGTGGCGTCGAGGTGGTTTCCACGAAACGGATATCTTCCACAACGTTCATACCCTCAGTAACCTGTGCAAAGACAGCGTAGCCCCAGGTGCGCGAATTGGTCCCGCCGGTGTAGTTCAGGTTGACGTTATCCTGGGTGTTGATGAAAAACTGGGCGGTTGCCGAATGAGGGTCGTTGGTACGAGCCATAGCGACCGTTCCTCGTAAGTTGGATAAGCCATTACCGGCCTCGTTGGCAATGGGTTCATCGGTGGGCTTCTTTTTCATATCCGGCGTAAAACCGCCACCCTGGATCATGAAGTGGCTGATGACCCGGTGAAAGATGGTTCCATCGTAAAAGCCGCTTTTTGCATAGTTGATGAAATTCTCTACCGAGACCGGTGCTTTTTCGGCATAAAGCTCCAGCTTGATGTCTCCCATGCTGGTGTGAATGAGGGCTGTGGGATTGTCCGCAGCGGACAGGTTGTGTACCAACAGTGACGTTGCCAACAGTGCAAATGCCAGTAGCTGTAAACACTTCTTCATGATCAATTTTTCCTTTGCTTAGGGGATAGCCCGCATAGTGCACGAAGGCGGACCCGCCAACGGTTAGATTTAGTCTAATTCAGAATCTTATGGGTAAAAGAACTGCAAAGCAAAAAGTGCATTTTGTCCTATTCGGGTTCAGCGTGAATCCTGCATGCAATATGCGGGTTAGCTTGGTCCTGAAAACCCGCGTACTGCTGCGGCAAAGACCCCATGAAAACAGGGTGCTGAGGGGCTCTTTCAAGGTGGTTTCATGGTATAATTCTATGCTTGCCCCAACGTGTAATATAGCTTGATTTTCCTCGAAAATAAAACATAATAACAGGCTGGAAAAACAATAGCTTTCCTGATATTCCGGAGAATATTTCTAATATGGCCGAGCTCGCCAAAGAAGTGCTGCAGGTAAACCTCGAAGACGAGATGCGCAAGTCCTACCTGGACTACGCCATGAGTGTTATCGTAGGACGTGCGCTGCCGGACGTTCGTGATGGTCTGAAACCGGTGCATCGCCGCGTGCTTTATGCGATGAATGTACTGGGTAATGATTGGAACAAGCCTTACAAAAAATCTGCTCGCGTAGTCGGTGACGTGATTGGTAAATATCATCCGCACGGGGATACAGCGGTTTATGACACCATCGTGCGTATGGCACAGCCATTCTCAATGCGTTACATGCTGGTGGATGGTCAGGGTAATTTTGGTTCGGTTGACGGTGATTCAGCTGCCGCCATGCGGTACACAGAGGTCCGCATGTCACGGCTTGCCCACGAGCTGCTGTCTGACCTCGAAAAAGAAACGGTTGATTTCAATCCAAACTATGACGAGTCGGAATGGGAGCCGCAGGTTATGCCGACCCGCGTTCCCAACCTGTTGGTCAATGGCTCGTCCGGCATTGCGGTGGGCATGGCGACCAATATTCCGCCGCACAACCTCAATGAGGTGATTGATGCAACCATCGCGCTGATCGATGATCCCGCGCTGGATGTGGATGGCATCATGGAATATCTGCCGGGGCCGGATTTCCCCACGGCGGGGGTAATAAACGGTGCGCAGGGAATCGCGGAGGCTTATACCACCGGTCGCGGGCTGATTTACGTTCGAGCCCGTTCCCATATCGAGACCAACGAGGCAAACGGCAAACAGTCCATCATCGTCACCGAGTTGCCCTACCAGGTGAATAAGGCCCGGTTGCTGGAAAAAGTAGCCGAACTGGTCAGGGAAAAGAAACTTGAGGGCATTACTGAGCTGCGGGATGAATCCGACAAGGACGGAATGCGGGTTGTTTTCGAGTTACGCCGCGGTGAAGTTCCGGAGGTAGTGCTGAACAACCTCTTCAAGCACACTGCGATGCAGAGCGTGTTTGGCATTAACATGGTGGCGTTGGTCGACGGTCAGCCGAAGTTACTGAACGTGCTGCAAATACTGAGTGCCTTTGTTGGCCACCGCCGCGAAGTCGTCACTCGCCGTACCTTGTTTGATTTGCGCAAGGCCCGGGACCGCGCCCATGTGCTGGAAGGCCTGACCGTTGCGCTGGCCAACCTGGATGAAGTGATCGAATTGATCAAGGCTTCGTCGACACCGGTTGAAGCCCGGAAACGGCTTCAGGAGCGGCGCTGGGAGCCGGGTCTGGTCAAGGCGATGTTAGGGCAGGGTGGGGCGGAGACATCGCGACCGGAGGAGTTGGATCCCGAATTTGGCCTACAGGACAGTGGCTATCAGCTCTCACCTGTGCAGGCACAGGAAATACTGAATATGCGACTGCACCGCCTGACCGGGTTGGAGCAGGAAAAACTGACCCGGGAATATGAAGAAATTCTGGAGCGGGTCAGGGAACTGTTATCGGTCCTGTCGAATCCCGGCCAGTTGATGGACGTGATTCGCGAGGAACTGGAAGCGATCCGGGAACAGTACGGTGACGAGCGGCGCACCGAGATTCTGCAGGACCGTCTTGATCTGAGCCTGGAGGACCTGATCACTGAGGAAGACGTTGTAGTCACATTGTCTCATGAAGGTTATGCCAAGTCGCAGTCAATGGACCGCTACCAGGCCCAGCGCCGTGGCGGAACGGGTAAGTCTGCCACCAAGGTCAAGGAAAAAGATTTCATCGACCAGTTGTTTATCGCCAATACGCACGATACGCTGCTGTGTTTCACCAGCCGTGGAAAAATCCACTGGCTGAAGGTTTACCAGCTGCCATCGGCCAGCCATATCAGCCGGGGCAAACCCATCGTCAATTTGTTGCCGCTGGAAAAAAATGAAAGAGTCAACGCGGTTCTGCCGGTGCGCGAATTCGCGGATAATCTTTATGTTTTCTTTGCCACGCGCAAGGGAATTGTGAAAAAGACACCTCTTTGCGAATTTTCACGTCCCAGGGCAAACGGCATTTGGGCGATTGATCTGCCTGAGGGCGATGAACTGGTCAACGCTTACCTGACCGATGGTGAACAGGACATCATGCTGTTTTCCAGCTCCGGCAAGTGTATCCGTTTCGCGGAAAGAGATGTCCGCTCGATGGGCCGTGTTGCGCGTGGTGTGATCGGTATCCGTCTGAAGGATAAACACCAGGTGGTTTCCTTGCTGGTGATCGGCGAAGGCGACATCCTGACCGTTACTGCCAATGGCTACGGGAAACGAACCCTTGTGGACGACCATTCACGCCAGGGACGTGGGGGGCAGGGTATGATCGGCATCCAGACTTCTGCTCGCAACGGTGCTCTTATCTCCGCCATCCAGGTCAACAGTGATGACGACATCATGCTCATTTCGGATGGTGGGACACTGGTTCGCACCAATGCAGGTGAAATCTCTACGCTGGGGCGCAACACCCAGGGCGTTACGCTGATTCGTCTTCGCCAGGGAGAAAAGCTCGTCGGCCTGGCCCGAATTGAGCCCGAAGACGAGCCTGGAGACGAACCTGGAGACGAGCCCGAAGATGCATCAGCAGATGAGTTATCAGAGTGACAACAACACGTGTTCCGCGGCACTGACCCGGTATTCACCCGGTGCTTCAATGAACAGGTGGCTTACCACGCCATCATCAGCGATCAGGGCAAAACGCTGGGATCGTTCACCCATTCCAAAGCCGGAGGCATCCAGTTCGAGGCCCAGCGATTTGGTGAATTCGCCGTTGCCGTCTGCCAGCATGACGATCTTGTCCGCATTGGCGCTTTCGCCCCATGCGTGCATGACAAATACGTCGTTTACCGCCATGCAGGCGATGGTGTCCACGCCTTTGCCCAGGATCTCTTCCACATGGTCTACAAAACCGGGAAGATGCTTGACCGAGCAGGTCGGCGTGAAAGCACCGGGAACCGAAAACAACACCACTTTTTTACCACCAAACAAGTCAGCGGTCGTCACAGGCTCGGGTTTACCATCGGTCATAATCATCAAAGTAGAGTCGGGGATACGGTCACCAATCTGTATGGTCATGCAATTACTCCATGTGGTAGCTTAGAAAAAATAACGGGCGCAAATCCTATCTGCGAAAAACCAGCTGCGAAATTGGCTTGAAGATGCCTGCTCAGGCGGCCATTGCTGCGGAGATGGCAGTCAGGAGTTGGTGGGGGTTGACTGGCTTGGTGACGTATTCCTTTACGCCCTGGCGCAGGCCCCACGCGCGATCGGCATCGCTGGATTTTGCGGAAACAAAGATGACGGGGATATGCCGGGTGGATTCCTTACGCCCGAGATTTCTTTTGGCCTGGTAGCCGCTCATGCCGGGCATGACGATATCCATCAGGATCAATTCGGGATTTTCGTCGGATGCGATCTCAAGGGCCTGTTCGCCGGATTCAGCGGTAAGCGCATGGTGACCGCCTTCCTCGACGATTTTCTGCAGGTTGTAGCGGTGCGCGGGTGAGTCGTCAACAATCAGTATTTTTGGCATCCTGTCCCCTGATTTCCCTGTTGATTGATTCCTTGGATTCCTATTATGCCGTAAATCAATGAAATTTGTTAGTTTATTCTGTCGCATTTTGTATGTTTACGACAGTTCTCCCAAGTGATTTTCCTTCCATCATGTTTTTAAAAACCGGTTCCATGCCATCCAACGGGACTTCCCGCTTGATAATTTCGTCCAGGTGGGGGGGCTTCCATTCATTGGCCAAACGGTCCCAGAGCATTTTTCGAATGTCGATAGAGCAGTTTGCTGAGCTGACACCCAGGAAGCTGACACCCCGCAAAATCAAGGGGAAAACCGTGGTATTGAGTCCATGGCCGCCGGCCATGCCACAACAGGCAATATTGCCCCAAAGATCGATCACCCGGCTAATGCCGGCAAGCATGTCGCCTCCGACGTTGTCAATGCAGCCGGCCCAGGTTGCCTTTTCCAGTGGTCTCTGGCCCCAGTGCAGGTCATGACGGGAGATGCACTGGGTGGCGCCCAGATGTTCCAGCCAATCGAATTCTTCGACCTTTCCGGTGATCACGTGCACTTCGTAGCCGGCATGGGTCAGCAGATCGATGGCGACGGTTCCCACGCCGCCGCTGGCGCCCGTCACCACGATCGGACCATTCTCCGGTTTCTGCCCGTTGGCTTCCATCCGGTGCAGGCACATCGCTGCGGTGAATCCTGCCGTACCCAGGCCCATGGCTTCGCGTGTTGTCAGCCCGGGCGGTAATGGCACCACCCAGTCGCTGTGTAAACGGAGATACTCCGCAAACCCGCCGTCGCGTTCTTCACCAAGACCGGAGCCATTGGCAAGCACTTCGTCGCCCGGCTGAAAACGATCACTGGTGGACTCTACCACCGTTCCAGCTACATCGATTCCCCCGGCCATGGGGTAGCGCTTGAGAATCTTTCCTTTACCCGTTGCCGCCAGCGCGTCTTTGTAATTGATGCTCGACCATTCGACCCGGATTGTCACATCCCCCTCGGTCAGGTCATCGATCGAGATTTCCTCGACGCCGGAACGGTAGCCTTGTGCATCATCGTGAATTCGGAAAGCTCGGAAAGTGGCGGGAATTTTGCTCATGTGTTGATTTCCTGAAGTTAATGAAACCCCGATTATCCGCAGATTCCACCAATCATTCCAGTGGTAGGCTCACCCGCGTACTGCACGAAGGCAGACGAGCCAATGAACAATGCAATTACAATCAAGGACTTATGGTTGATGTGCTCGGTTCGAAAATACACACTTTATTGAGGCCACCAATTGCCAGTGGGTGCATCAGGGATTATTCTTAACGGCCCTGTACTGGAGACAGCTTTGATCGACAAGCCCAGCGCCCTCGAGGCGATTTACGATCCACTGCAATACGAGACCGGTGTGCCGTTTGAATTACTGGATCGGTTGCGGAGCGAAAACGCTGTGCTGTGGGTGGATGAACATGCTCTGCCAAACTGGCCTGCCGGGAAGGGGTTCTGGCTGGTGTTGCGCCACCGTGAAGTCGGCCAGGTATTGAAGAATCCACGTGTATTTTCATCAGCGCTGGGTGCAACCCAGTTGCTCGACCCCCCTAGCGGTGAAGATCTGCGCTACGTGCGCAAGATGTTGCTGAACATGGATCCACCCCGGCACACCCGGCTGCGGCGCCTGCTGCAAAATTCCTTTACTTCGCGGGCGATTAAAAAGCTCGAAGCCGGTATCCACGACCACGCACGATCCATCTTCGACCGGGCGTTGCAACAGGATGATGAAGGGGAATGCGATTTTGCCAGCAGCATGGCCGCTGATATGCCGTTGCTCAGCCTGGCCGACATCCTTGGCATGCCCCAGGAGGATCGCTACCTCATGTATGACTGGGCAAACCGGGTCATCGGATTTCAGGACCCCGACTACAAAGTATCCGATTCCTTCGATCAATCATGCGCTAGCGACATTGCACGAGAAGCCCTGAAACTCAGGCCGCAGCCCGACGCGCAGGGAAATATGCCGAATCCAAGGGCGAAGAGCGGCATGCCGGATCTCTATCGCTATGCGCGCTTGCTCGCTGAACACAAACGTCAGTCGCCGGGAGAGGATGTCATGTCAATTCTGCTGGCCCAGGTCGACGAAGAGGGAGGCCAGCTGACCATCGAGGAATTCGAGAATATGTTCTGGTTGTTTTCGGTGGCTGGCAATGAGACGCTGCGCAATGGCATCCCGGGCGGCATGCTGGCACTGCTGCAGCATCCGCAGGCGATGCAGCAATTGCGTTCTGACCCCGGCCTGTTACCGCTGGCAGTCGAGGAGATGCTGCGCTGGTGGACGCCGGTCATGATATTCCGCCGTACTGCAGCGCAGGACACCCAGCTGGGTGAAGCGCTGATACGGGCCGGTGACAAAGTGGTCGTTTCTTTTGTTTCGGCCAATCGCGATGAGGAAGTGTTCGATAATCCTGCCCAATTCGATATCAAGCGGTCGCCAAACCCACATTATTCTTTTGGCTACGGGCCACATTTCTGCCTGGGCGCCCAGCTGGCCAGGACCCAAATGCAGGCAATATTCGGGGAGCTGCTGCGCCGGCTCGATCACATCGAGTTGGCTGGAGAAGTACGCTATTTGCGGTCAAATTTTCAGCGCGGGGTGAAATATCTGCCGATCAGATGGCGCAGAAAATAATAAGCAGAATTTATCATTGACTCATTCCTAAGGAATGATTAACGTTCATCGTATTGAATACAGGAGTAAGAAATGGCAAGTTTTCCAATGATCATCAATGGCCAAAAAGTCATGACGCGCGAAACGATTGGTGTGATCAATCCGGCCACCGGCGAGCATTTTGCGCAGGTTCCAGTCGGTACTCCGCAACACGTAGATGACGCCGTCGTGGCGGCGCGTGCAGCTTTTCCTGCCTGGTCGGCTCTCAGCCATGACGAGCGCAAGGCGAAGTTGCACCAACTGGCCGCTGCGCTGGAGGCCAATATGCCGGAACTCATGAAGCTGCTGACCCAGGAAACCGGCAAGCCGATGAACGGTTACTCAGGTGTCGGCTCGGGCATGGAAGTCGGTGGTTCAATCGCATGGATGCAGGCCACCGCAGAAACCGAGTTGCCGGTTGAAGTGATCCAGGATGACGAGGTCGCGCGGGTTGAGGTACACCACAAGCCCATAGGTGTGGTTGGTTCGATTTCGCCGTGGAACTGGCCGCTGATGATTGCGCTGTGGCATTATGCGCCGGCGCTGCTGGCAGGCAATACCGTGGTGGCCAAGCCCTCTGAATTTACCCCAGTTACGACGCTGCGTTTCGCGGAAATCGCCAATGAGATCCTTCCACCCGGAGTCCTCAATGTAGTCGTCGGGGACGGTCAAGTGGGGGCAGCGATCGCCAGCCACCCGGATATCAATAAGATTGTGTTCACCGGCTCGATCAGTACCGGCAAATCAGTCATGCAGGCAGCTTCGGGCAATCTCAAGCGGCTCACCCTCGAACTTGGCGGCAACGATGCCGGCATCGTATTGCCCGACGTGGATCCAAAGGAAGTCGCACCGAAACTGTTCGGGGTGTGCTTTCACAACAATGGCCAGACCTGCCAGGCGCTCAAGCGTCTCTACGTGCATGAGGACATTTACGATGAAGTGTGTTCGGAGATGGCTGCCATTGCCAACAACATCAAGAACGGTAATGGCCTGGAAGAAGATACCGATCTGGGACCCTTGCAAAATGAGCAGCAGCTCAACATCGTGATTGAGCTGGCGGCAGATGCCAGGGCGGCAGGCGCGACTTTTTTGACCGGTGGTGAAGCAGCAAGCGGCCCTGGTTATTTCTTCCCGCCGACGATCGTTACCGATATCAGTGACGGGACCCGGCTGGTAGATGAAGAGCAGTTCGGCCCCATTGTTCCGGTGATCAAGTATTCCGACATTGACGACGCCATCCGGCGTGCCAATAACAGCTCAACCGGCCTCGGCGGTTCCATTTGGTCCAACGACCTCGACCAGGCAGCCGAGCTCGCAGGTCGGCTGGAGGCCGGTTCGGTCTGGGTCAATACGCACGCCGACATTCAGCCCAACGCACCCATGGGGGGTATGAAGCAGTCCGGTATCGGTTGTGAGTTCGGCCACTGGGGTCTGGCGGAGAATACCGTCATTCAAACGATCAAGATCAGCAAAGCTTGAGCGGGTTATTTCGCATAGCCGGTGAGTTCAACGTAGCCGCGACCCTCAATCGGCAGGTGGTTTCGTTGGCCGGTCACATCGACAGCACCTTCCCAGTAACGGACGGTGGTGAATAACTCCTGCTGGTCGATGAGCGGCGTGACCGTAATCTCCAGATCAAATTTCGGTAGTCGAATATCCCAGCGCGAAGGGTAAGTGCCACCTGCAGGGCTTGCCCATTGACCGGTGACAATAATCTCCAGATCGTCCCGGCTGAGATGCCGGGGCTCTCCGTCTTTGGCTATCCAGGTGCCGGCGCTGTGCTCATCCTGGCTGCCATCGTTTTTCCGGATGTTGTAGAACATCAGGTCGCTGCCATCGGAGAGTTGCAGCGCGAACCAGTCCCAGCCCTGCTGATCATCAGCCAGTGCGCTGCTGCTCCATTCACGGTCCAGCCAGGACATCCCGGAAACCCGGTGTGTCTCTCCTGCTATGTGCAAAGTACCTTCGCTGCGCAGTCTGGATATGGAGTAGTAATAGGATGCGTTGCCTTGTGCCGCTGATTTTTGCGACAGGCCGTGGCTGCCGTTGAGGACCGGTGGCTTGTCAGCTATCAGGTTCAGATGGAGGGAGAGTTTGTCGCCAGACGCCGTTAACTCCCAAACTTCAGTGGTAGCCGCCACCACTCCATTGTTTTGATTTTCCTTGATCGACCAGTCTTCGAGCCAGACTTTAAAGGGCGTGGCCTGAGCACCCGCAAGTCCCAGTGCACCGCGCGAAAACCGTTGTGCAACGTGAAATTGTTCATTTTTTTCGTCGGTGACGGCAAAATG
>JADFKH010000124.1 GCA_022565025.1 Pseudomonadota bacterium | reverse complement strand
CCTTATACCCGAGCCGACATTCAGCTGGGCGAAGGCAAGCTGAAATTCATGCAGGCCAGCTGGGAATATATCAATCTGCCGGAGGCGGTCCTTGTCGTATACAAGGTCCGGCTGCAGCCGGGCTTCCCCGCACCGCGATTCCTGGTGCGACGTGTCCTGAAAAGAGGCATGACCCAGCTGCTGGCCTGTGTACGGGGGCTTGCCGGTGGGTCGGGGTCTGCTCAGCGGGAAAAGGAAGATCTGGATCATTGCCCCGGCGACAACGAACAGGCCAGCAGATAGTTCCCGGTTGGTTCATCGGGCTGGGAGTCTGCGCGGCTGAATGAATTTTGCTCGGAATTGAGCGCGGGTTTCCCGTAAAATATCCTTTCCAAATTAAGTTTCGGATCAGTTTTAATGAGCAAGCGAACCGTTCTGACCGGCATCACGACCACGGGTACTCCACACCTGGGCAATTACGTTGGCGCGATCAAGCCCTGCATAGATGCCAGCCATGAAGTGGGTGTGCAGTCTTATTATTTCCTGGCTGACTACCACGGCCTGGTTAAGAACAGGAACCCCGACCGGATGCGCCAGTCCACCCTGGAGATTGCCGCTACCTGGCTGGCCCTGGGCTTGGATACGGATACGGCTGTTTTCTACCGGCAATCCGATGTGCCGGAAATCCTGGAACTGACCTGGATACTGACCTGTTCAACAGCCAAGGGCCTGATGAACAGAGCCCACGCCTACAAAGCCGTGGTGCAGGACAACACCGAAGCAGGCGAAGACCCGGACTTTGCGGTCAACATGGGCCTGTTCAGCTACCCGGTGCTGATGGCCGCTGACATACTGATGTTCAACTCCACCCACGTCCCGGTGGGTAAGGACCAAGTACAGCACCTGGAGATGGCCAGAGACATAGCCCAGCGCTTCAACCATCATTACGGCGAGCATTTTGTGCTGCCCGAGGCCGTTATAGATGAGCACGTTGCAATGCTGCCAGGTCAGGATGGGCGTAAAATGTCCAAGAGTTACAACAATACGATTCCACTGTGGTTGCCGGAGAAACAGCTGCGCAAGGCCATCATGAAAATCGTGACCAATTCCCTGGAACCCGGTGAAAGCAAGGATCCTGATGCTTCGGTGTTGTTCAAGATTTACGCGGCCTTTGCTAATCAGGCACAGCGTGAAACCATGCGCCAGGCATATCGGGGCGGCATCGCCTGGGGGGATGCAAAGCAGCAGACTTTCGAGTTGATCAACCAGGAACTGGTCCAAGGTCGCGAACGTTACGAGGCGCTGATCGGGGAACCGGGGCGGATTGAACAGACGCTGATTGCGGGAGCGGAAAAAGCCCGTGCCTACGCCACGCCTTTCCTCGCCCGGATCAGGGACGCGGTTGGAATCCGCAAACTAGTGTAGTGTCCCGCACGCCTGATCAGTAATCGGGTTTGGTTCTGCTGGCCATTCGACGTTAATATGAACCCCTCGCAATTATTAATCACTGAAAACATGTATCAATCAGCTGAAGTCCCCGCCGCAGCGGGTAACCCGGAATCGGCCGCAGAAACCCTGGAAGCGCTGACCCTGGACGTTAAAATTGTGGATTACCTGCCGGAATTCATGCAGCCCGCCTGGGCGTTGTTGCAACAATATCCTTTGATTCTTGGACTGCTGATCATTCTTATCGGCTATGTGCTGGGCAAAACACTGCAATGGCTGGTCACCAAAAGCCTACAGCGCCTTGCAGCAAAGACCAAGACTGACTTCGATGATCGGCTGATTCCTTTTCTGTCGGCACCCATTGTACAGACAGCGGTGACGCTGTCCCTGATCCTGGTGGTGATGATTCCGGATACCCCTTCAACATTCGATCAGGCAATGATTCGTTTGCTGGTTTCACTGCTGCTGTTTTTCTGGGGCAGAGCCTGGTTCAGGGCCACTCACTTGGCGCTGGAAGTATTGGGCGCCCAACCGGATCGTTTTCAGGTATTTCAGCCCCGCACGGTGCCACTCTTTGAGATGGGCCTCAAGCTGTTCATGCTGGGCGTATTCGCCTACATCTTCATGGCAATCTGGGGAATCGACGCCACCGCCTGGCTCGCTTCGGCCGGTGTGATTGGTATCGCGGTGGGTTTTGCGGCAAAAGATACGTTGGCCAACCTGATTTCGGGTGTTTCCATCGTGGCCGATGCGCCGTACAAGATTGGGGATTACATTGTCCTTGATACGGGAGAACGGGGTATCGTTACCAACCTGGGCATGCGGTCGACCCGGTTGCTGACCCGCGATGATGTGGAAGTGTCCATACCCAACTCCGTGATCGGCAACGCCAAGATCACCAATGAAAGTGGTGGTCCGTGGATCAAGCACCGGATCCGGGTACCCGTTGGTGTGGCGTACGGCAGCAATACCGAGGAGGTCGTTGCCGTACTGGAGCAGATTGCCAGGGACTGTGAAGGCATTAGCGATAACCCGGCACCGCGGGTAAGGATGCGGGCATTCGGCGCCAGTTCACTGGATTTTGAACTGCTGGGCTGGATCAAACATCCGGAATTGCGGGGGCGCGTGAAGCATGACCTTTTGATGGAAATTGACCGACGTTTCCGGCAAGAGGGCATCGTCATCCCCTTCCCGCAGCGGGACGTACATGTCAGAAGCGGGACCTTGGACGAAGACCCGGGCTAGCCGCCCAGGCGGTCGAGAATATTTTCCAGTGCACCTTGCAGCGGGATGTCCTCGTTTTCAGGGGCCGTGCGTTGGCGGTATTCCAGCAATCCTTTATCCAGTCCACGCTCACCAATCACTATGCGGTGCGGGATGCCAATCAATTCCATGTCGTTGAACATGACGCCTGGCCGTACGTTACGGTCATCGTAAAGGACTTCCACGCCGGCTTCCGTCAGTTCCGTATACAGTTTTTCAGCTGCCTCGCGGACCCGGTGAGATTTCTTGGCGTTCATCGGTAAAATGGCCACCTGGAAAGGTGCGATGGGCTCCGGCCAGCAAATTCCACGATCATCGTGGTTCTGCTCGATGGCCGCAGCGACAATACGCGAAACACCAATACCGTAACAGCCCATGAGCATCACGTGTGATTTACCGTCCTGGCCGAGGACGACAGCGTTCATGGCTTCTGAATACTTGGTTCCGAGTTGGAAAATATGCCCGACCTCGATACCCCTGGCGAGGCGAAGTTCACCCTCGCCGTCAGGACTGGGATCACCTTCGACCACATTGCGCAGGTCAGCCACTGCGGGCATCGGCACGTCCCGTACCCAGTTAATGCCGAAGTAGTGTTTATCTTCGGTATTGGCGCCTGCGGTGAAGTCGGACATAACGGCAACGCTGGAGTCGGCGATACATGGAATATCCAGTTTTACCGGACCCAGTGAGCCGGGGCCGGCACCAATTGCTTCGCGTATTTCCTCTTCGGTAGCAAAACGCAGCGGGTTGGCAACCTGTTCCAGCTTTGCTGCTTTAAATTCATTCAGTGTGTGATCCCCGCGGACCAGCAGGGCAACGAAGCTTGCACCAGATCCTTCAGCGGCCTCCACCACCAGGGTTTTCACGGTTTTCTCAACCGGCACATCAAATTGTTTCACCAGTTCCTCGATGGTGTGTGCATCCGGTGTTGCAACCAGGGTTAAATCCGTGCTTGGCCCAGGGCGTTCCTGCTCTGGTGGTAACGCCTCCACCAGTTCAATATTTGCAGCGAAATCGGAACCGGTAGAGAACACGATCTGGTCCTCACCCGATTCAGCCAGCACGTGAAACTCGTGGGAGGCGCTGCCGCCGATGGCTCCGGGGTCTGCGTGAACCGCCCGGAATTTCAAGCCAGCCCGGGTGAAAATACGGGAGTAGACCTCGTACATCTCCCAATAGGTCTTATCCAGGCTGGCGGCATCAATGTGAAAGGAGTAGGCATCCTTCATCAGGAATTCGCGGGCGCGCATCACGCCGAAGCGTGGCCGGATTTCGTCCCGGAATTTGGTTTGAATCTGGTAAAAAGTGACAGGCAACTGCTTGTAGCTGCGCAGTTCATTGCGGGCCAGATCCGTTATCACTTCTTCATGCGTGGGGCCGAAAACAAAATCGCGGCCTGCCCGGTCACGAATTTTAAGCAACTGGCTACCGAAATCCTCCCAACGGCCTGTTTCGCGCCACAGTTCCGCCGGTTGCACGGCAGGCATGAGCATTTCAAGGTATCCCGCCCGGTCCATCTCCTCACGGACAATGTTCTCGACTTTTTTCAGTACGCGCCAGCCAAGCGGTGTCCAGCTGTAGATTCCCGCTGTCAGTTTCCGGATCATACCGCTACGCAGCATCAGTTGATGACTGACAATCTCCGCGTCAGCAGGTGTTTCCCGGTTTGTAACCAGGTGAAATTTACTGGTTTTCATTCCTTCAGCAGATTAGTGTTAAGTTCGAAAGATTCCCAGCCCGGAATCAGCCACAGTTTTTAGTCAGGAAGTCCTTGGATTCTTCAACCAGTGCGATCCGTTTATCGTCGTCCATGCGGACGCGTTCTCCACTTTCATCTAGGTAGAAAACCCTTCGGTTGGGTTCGACATGCGCCAAGCGCTCGCGGTGGTCTACGCACAAGCGGTCCATTGCCGCCTGCGCTTCACGTCGTTCCTTACGGTTGTTGGCGATCTTTTCACGCCTTGCGTCCGCTGCGGACTGGGGTGGGCTGGTTTCCTGCTCCGGTGCATCGTTCACAGCTAGAGCATCGCTGGCTGGATCAGACTGCGCTTCGCCAGGGCTTGGATCAGCCTCGGTTGTGCCGGGGCCGTGGGTTTCCCTGACGTTAATGATTTGCGCTTTTTGTCCGTCGGGTGGCTTGTCGCCGTAGTGCACAACGCCGTTCGCATCGGTCCATGTGTAAACTTCAGTGGCGATCGCGTTACCGCTGGCGATACTCAGCAGCAATGATGCCGTGCACATGAGCAAAATAGCAATTCTGTCGTGTTGGTGCTGTTTCATGTCGCATTCCCTGCCATGAATGAGATTTTCTTATAGCACAGAAACGCCGTCAGGACCCAATTTCAGACGGCAATGGTGGTATGATTTCAAGCCAGCCAGGTATCGGAATGGAAATGGTTCAAGACGAGAAAAAGAGACACAAGGGGGTTTTCTTGCTGCCCAATGCACTCACCACCGGTGCTATGTTCGCGGGATTTTATTCGATTATTTCTGGCATCAATGGTCATTACATCGCGGCCTCGGTCGCCGTTGTTGTGGCCGGTCTGCTCGATGGCCTGGATGGCCGCGTGGCTCGACTGACCAACACGCAAAGTGAATTCGGTGTCCAGTACGACAGCCTGTCGGATCTGATTTCTTTCGGTCTTGCCCCCGCCCTGCTGGCCTTTAACTGGTCACTGTCCGGTCTCAGGGAGCTGGGCCCAATAGCAGGTAAATTGGGCTGGTTGGCGGCTTTCATGTTCGTGGCATGCGCGGCTCTGAGGTTGGCCCGGTTCAACACCCAGGCTGCATCCGCAGACAAGAGCTCTTTCCAGGGCCTGCCTTCACCGGCGGCAGCGGGAACACTGGTGACGACCATCTGGTTTTTTGTCGACCAGGGCATCTCGGGTGAAACGGTCCGGTGGTTCATTTGGATTGCAACAGTGGTGCTCGGCCTGTTGATGTTCTCCCGAATTCGCTACTTCAGTGGAAAATCCTGGCCCAAGGGTGACCGGATTCCTACCGGGTTCCTGTTCCTGGTCGTGCTGGTATTTGTATTGCTTGCCATAGACCCCCCCACCGTCATGATGTTGATCGGAATCATTTATGTGGGTTCAGGCTTGGTTGTGACCCTGTTGGGCCGGCAGCAATGGAAAAACCGGCGGAGCCGCCGAAGCTTGCCAAAAAGGAGTAACCCCAACAACGGTGAAGCGAATAAAGATGATGGGTACGACGACCCGGGCGGAACCAAAGGATGATAGAAGCTCAACGCCGGGCCTACCTCGAGGCCATGGGGATTGGCGTATGGATCAACAGATCCGCTGCTCCCGATGCAGACCGGTGGGTGGTCGGTCCGGGTTCGGGCAGCACCTTGCTGTTGTGCCGTACAGCACTGGAGAGTGGCACCAGGCTTGCTGCCGACATTGGTCGAAGCCTGGGTGGCGACCCGGTCTGGGCCTGGCCGGATCCGGAAGGAAAACAAGAGTGTCCCTCACTTAAGGACACTATTGAGCAGTACCTGTTCACCCAGGTTTTGCTGTTTGGTCATGCCCTGGCAGGCCAGGCTTTCAAAGGCAGCGTGCCCGAAGTCCTTGCTTGCGCTAGTGTGCAGGTAACTGCAGGCTTGGATGAACTAGCCGTGGATGGCATGGCCAGGCGCAAGCTCTGGCAGTGCTTGTCCCTAGTGTAGTGTCCTATACTATGTGGCGATTAAGAGGCCCACAAAAGATTCAAGTCAAGGCGCAGCCTGCAATTAATGGCCGCCCCCTTAATCAAGGCTGTAACGCAGGATTGAGTCTTTTGTGGGTCTCCCTTCGGGCGAGGCGAGAAGGCATCATCTGCTGTGTTCCCTCTCTGGTGAAGGGCGAGCCATTCCCTGCGAGACGCGCCTTGCAGCTAATACCTTCTCGTCTCGCTTAATCGTCACATAGTATAGGACACTACACTGGCTTTGCCTGATCACAACGATGAGCATTAATCCGGCCGCACCGTATCCCTTGATTCGTCAAATGAACGCGGACGACCTCGATTGTGTGGTCGAGATCGAGGAGGCTGCTTACCCTTTCCCCTGGACCCGGGGCATCTTTGCAGACTGCATCCGGTCGGGTTATGACTGCACCGCGCTGCAGGCAGGGCCCAGCCTGATTGCTTATACCATCCAGTCGTATGTGGCCGGTGAAAACCACCTGCTGAACCTGTGTGTCGCACCCCGCTGGCAGAGAAAAGGTTACGGCAAAATGATGCTCAATCACGCCATCCGCCAGGCCAGACTGCAACAATGCTCCAGTGTGTTCCTTGAGGTCAGGCCCAGCAACCCCTCAGGAATCAGGCTTTATGAGCAGCAAGGTTTTTTCATTGTGGGGAGACGGCCTGGTTATTACCGCGCGGCTGACGGACGGGAGGATGCTATTGTGATGCGTCTGGATATTTGAGTCGTTGGATCTGAATCTGCAGGTTTTCCACCTTGGCCTGGTGGGCAAGCAACCGTTGTTTTTCCTGCTCGACCACGGCGGGCGGCGCATGGTCAATGAAGCGGCTGTTGCCCAGTTTGCCCTGGGATTTTTTCAGGTCGGACTGTTCACGGTCCAACTGTTTGTTCAAGCGCGCATGTTCCTCAGCCACATCAACCAGACCTTTTAGCGGTATCAGGACTTTTAACTCCCCGACCAGTGCAACCGCACACTGTGAGGTGTCGGCATCGGCCGAAATCCACGCGGCGGACTGGATGCGGCCCAGGTGAGAAAGCACTTCATTAAATCGGGCATGCCTTGAACGGTCCGTATCCGTGCCAATCTGGAACTTGACGTCGAGTAGTTTGCCCGGTGGCAGGTTCAATTCTGACCGGATACGCCGGATACCCTGGATCACTTCCTTCAACCAGTTGATATCGTCCTCGGCCTCTGAGTCCGTGCTGCCGGTTACCGGAAATGGCTGCATCATGATGCTGTCGCCCTCAATACCCAACGGGGTCTTGACCTTTTGCCAGATTTCCTCAGTAATGAACGGCATCATCGGATGCAGCGACCTCAGGATGGTTTCAAGCACATGAAGCAAGGTGTGCCGCGTGCTCGAGCGTTCTGATGGGCTGCCCGTTTGCAGCAGTGGCTTGGCAAACTCCAGGTACCAGTCGCAATACTCGTTCCAGATGAATTCGTACAGTGTCTGTGCGGCCAGGTCAAGACGGTAGTCACACAAGTGTTGGTCGATTTGCGCGATGGCGTTGTTCAGGCGGGAAAGAATCCACCGGTCGATGGTACCCGGACACTTTGCAGCAGCGATTTTGCTGCCGTCGGTTTGCATTAGCACGAAGCGGGCCGCGTTCCACAGCTTGTTGCAGAAATTCCGGTTTCCTTCGATCCGCCCCAGGTCAAACCGGATGTCCCGGCTGGTGGTAGCCAACGCGGCGAAGGTAAACCTCAGTGCATCCGTGCCGAAAGCAGGAATGCCCTCCGGGAATTCCTTGCGGGTGGCCTTTTCAATGGCAGGCGCCATCTGGGGTTGCATCAGACTGGCGGTTCTTTTGCTCACCAGTGTTTCAAGATCGATGCCTTCAATCAGGTCCAGCGGATCCAGTACATTACCCTTGGACTTGGCCATTTTCTGGCCTTGACCGTCGCGGATCAGGCCATGGATGTAGACCGTCCTGAACGGCACATCGC
>JADFKH010000123.1 GCA_022565025.1 Pseudomonadota bacterium | reverse complement strand
CAGGGACCAATACCTTTGGAGAGCAGGACGATTTTCCCTGGACTGCCGAGATTGCTGCAGCGGGGGTTCAGCCGCCACCAGACACCACTCCGCCCATTTCAACTACCATCACGTCAGCCATCGACGGCGACGGATTTGCAGTCACTGATGGTGGCCCGACAACATCACCGGTTATCACAGTAGCTTTCACGGGGACCGACGACGTAACCCCACCCGAAGATCTGACATTTGAGTGCAGTTTGAACGGCAGCCCCTTTGCCTCATGCGTGAGCGGGGCTACTTTCTTCAGCTTCCTCCGAAATTGGCAGTAGAATTTTGTGACCTGCTCAGCCCGATTCGTACTCCCGCAGCAAGGTTCGGCTGATGATGTGCCGCTGGATCTCGGAAGTACCATCCCAGATTCGTTCGAGCCGTGAATCCCGCCACAAACGCTCTATCGGCAGATCTTCCATCAGGCCCATGCCGCCATAGATTTGCACCGTGTGATCGGCGGCGCGGCCCAGCGCTTCGGATGCAAACAACTTGGCCATGGCGGCGTCTTGCGCTGTCATTTTACCCTGGTCCGCCATTTTGCAGGCATGCATGACCAGCAGATCCGAGGCCTGCAACTCGGTGGCCATGTCCGCCAACTTGAACGAAGTCCCCTGGAACCGCCCGATGGTCTTGCCGAACTGCTTGCGCGTCGCCGCCCATTCAGCGGCCAGATCCAACAAGAGTTCCATCTTGCCGCAGCACTGCGCACCGACCCAGACACGCCCCATGCTCAACCACTTGTCTGCAAGTTCCAGCCCCTTGCCCTCTTCACCCAGGATTCGAGAATTGTGAACTCGAACGTCGTCAAACGAGAATTGATAGGTTCTGTAACAACGCTGGGCGGCGCAAAGAGGACCCAGCTGTATATCAAAGCCCTTTTCACCCCGATCAACCAGGAAAGCGGTCACACGCTTGCGCGGGCCTCTGGGCGTTTCATCCATGCCGGTGACGGCAAAAACAATGGCGAAATCAGGTATGCACGGAGTGCTGATGAAGTGTTTGGCTCCGTTGATAATGTAATCGTCTCCATCACGGACTGCCCGTGTCGTCATGGACATGATGTCGGATCCGGCGCCAGGCTCGGTCAGGGCGAAGGATTCGTGTTTCTCACCGCTAACGCAGGGCAGCAGGTATTTCTCAATCTGATCACCCTCGCAGGCCAGCAATATTTCCGTGGGTCTTGCAATGTGCCCGGCCAGGCCATAACTGGCCTTGCCGAGTTCCCGCTCAACCAGACCCAGTGTGGTGTAATCCAGGCCACCGCCACCGACCGATTGCGGAAGGTTCATCGCGAAGAACCCCATTTCTATTGCTTTTTGCTTGATGTGATTGCCCAATTCCTCGGGGACCTCACCGGCACGGTCTGCCTCCGCTTCATGGGGATAGATTTCCTTTTCCAGAAACGCCTGCAGGGAATCCAGGATCATGCGTTGTTCTTCGGTGATTTGATGGTTCATTTACAGCTCCGCAATGTATAGCCCGCATATTGCATGAAGGCGGACCAGTAAATTTTAGATTTCATCATATTCCGAAACTTATGGGTAAAAGAATTCCAAAGCAAAAAGTACATTCTGTCCTATTCGGGTTCAGGGCGTATGTGGGTTAAGTCAAATGATGAAAGATTCGCCTGCGTATTTGTTTTGAATATTCGACAGGAACGCAAGGATTTCGCCACCATATCCCGCCCACGGTGTGTCGAAAATAAATTAATTACTTGTCGAAAAGGTGATACTCTTGAGGAGACCATTGCCGCGGAATTTTTACACGATTTTCCGCAGCGTACGGGTTTGGAGGCTCTTGTGTCGAATACCAGTACCCCAAAACCACGATTTACTTTCGCTTTCGTCCTGCTGCAGAAGTTCAGCATGTTCAGCCTCTCGGCACTGATTGAACCGTTGCGCATCGCCAACTATTGCAGCGGCCGTAATTTGTATGGCTGGCGCTTTTTGTCGGCAGACGGAAAAGATGTTCAGGCAAGCACCGGCGTGATGGTGCAAACGCAAGCAGTGGCCATGGACGACTCGGCGTGGGATGCAATCATCGTTTGTGGAGGCTGGAACGCAGAGCGCTATGACTGTGCAGAACTTTTCCGCTGGCTACAATACAAGGGTCGCAGCGGCATCATTCTGGGTGCAATAGAAACCGGCAGCTACATACTGGCCAGCGCAGGGCTTTTGCATGGCTATTGCGCAACCATCCACTGGCACTGTCACAACGCTTTCAAAGAACGTTATCCGCTTATCGACCTGAAAGATGCCTTGTACGTTATTGACCGCAAGCGCATGACCTGCGCCGGCGGAACCGCCGGCCTGGATATGATGTTGCAGGAGATCAGGCGCAGGAACGGGAGGAAACTGGCTCTGGAGGTCGCGGATCAGTTGCTCTGTTCACAGGTTCGCAAAGCTGATATGCCGCAAAAAGAGGTGCAATCCAGGCAGCAGTCATCCGCACCTCCTGCCCTGCAAAGGTCGATTGAAATCATGGAGCAGAACATCGAAAAACCGCTGACGATCCCGCAAATTTCCCGCTTGCTCGATTTTTCCCAACGCAAGCTCGAGCGATTGTTCAAAAAGTATTTCGGCTGCTCGGCCGTGGCGTTCTACCGGACGGTACGGCTACAGGAAGCCCGGGTGCTTCTGACCCACACGGACATGTCGGTATTGGACATTTGTATCGCTTGCGGTTTTGCCAGTTCATCCTACTTCAGCAAGTCCTACACCAACCAGTTTGGTGTACACCCACGCGACCATCGAACATCCTGGCCGGATACCGAACCAACACCCTATTGGCCGGGCATCAGCACTTTTACCGCAGCTTCGGCCAACGCGGATCGAAACAATAAACGGAGCTAGTACTCCGTCAAGGTGATAATTACGGGTTCAATGCGGCCAACACCCGCTCTGCGTTCATTGGCAACTGGTAAAGCGGTTTTCCGATCGCGTCCAGTATGGCGTTTCGAATAGCGGGGGCGGTGGGAATAATGGGGCCTTCCGCCACGCCTTTTGCACCCAGCGGCCCACCGGCAAGTTCAGGCATTTCCAACACGTGTATGTCCAGTTCCGGAAAATCGAGCGCCATGGGGATCACGTAATTTTCCAGTGAAGCATTCAAAGTGTGGCCTTCTACAACCACGAGTTCCTCGCTGAGCGCATAACCGATACCCTGTGCAACACCACCCTCT
The DNA here is from genome assembly GCA_022565025.1 of Pseudomonadota bacterium. Lineage (GTDB taxonomy): Bacteria > Pseudomonadota > Gammaproteobacteria > Xanthomonadales > SZUA-36 > JAJRRA01. The sequence continues at coordinate 5,130 of JADFKH010000123.1, read as the reverse complement.
ATCTGTCCGTAGACACCGCCAGGGTTGATTATCTTGCCCGCGTCATGAACGGCTACAAGCTTTTCCACCTTGACTTGCCCGGTCTCGCAATCCACCAGAACTTGCGCAATCTGGGTACAAAACTGGAAAAACTCACTGCTGAAACGATAGGCAACCTCGGGGGCATCATCCGGGTACTCAAGGTGATATCGGCTCTGGGCATGCAAGGGATAACCCCACACACTGGCCCGCTCGGCCAGGTTTTGTACCGTCAGATCGTGGATCTCACCATCAACCAGCAGCCTGCCGTTTCTCAGGTCCAAGCGATCCTTGCTGACTTTTATTTTCCTGGCCGCCAAGCTTAGCAGCGTGTCACGGATTTCATCTGCTGCGATCAACACGGCATTGCCGGAAACCATGGCCTGGCGGCTGGCGCACGAGGCTCCGGCATCCGGGGCCTTGGCGGTATCCGCCCTGTCAATGCGCACGCAGGATAGATCAAGACCCAGCCTTTCAGCGGCCAATTGCGCCATCAGGGTAATAATGCCCTGGCCCATATCTGCCGCGGCGCTGTTTATAACCAGGGAGCCATCGCGGTGCATTTCCAGTAAAACGCCGGCGTGGTCAGCCAAACCGCGCCCCAAACCAGCGCCCTTCAGGATGGTGGCCATACCCCATCCCCGGCGTAAGTGCCCGGCAGGGGAGCGTTCACATTGATCGCGTTTCTCCCAAGCAATCATTTCCGCCGCTTTGCGCAAAGAAGCCTTCATTGCTCTGCCTTCACGCACTACCACACCGGTAAACAGTTGTGTTCCGGTCTCTACCCCGTTGAGCAAGCGTATTTCCAGCGGATCCATACCCAGTTTCCGCGCAAGATCATCCATTTGTGATTCATACACAAATGCAGCCTGCGGCGCTCCAAAACCCCGAAATGCACCTGTGATCGGATTGTTGGTGCGCACGGCTATTTTTTCCACTTCCAGGTTCGGTACTTTGTACGGCCCGCCTATGAACTCGCCGAACTTGTTCAGAACCTCGTGAGTTGCGTTCGAATACGGGCCCGCATCAGCGATCACGCGGGCTCTAACCGCCAGTAGCCGGCCGTCTTTGCTGGCTGCAGTGGTGCAGTGCACGATCATCGGATGACGCTTCACATGGGTCAGCATGGATTCCCTGCGCCCGCGGATAAGGCGAACAGGACGCCTGGCCGCGTAGGCCAGTAAAGCAGCGTGGATCTGCACGTGCGCCTCGTCCTTACCGCCAAACGCGCCGCCGATATAAGGGGTGATGACGCGCACCATGCTCTCAGCCAGGCCGAGGGATCTGGCAATCTGCATCCGATCCCGATGAGGGGCCTGGCAGGACGACCAAACGGTGACGACACCCTCATCATCGACCCGGGCAACCCCACCTTCTGTCTCAAGAAATGCATGCTCGGCCCATTGTGTGCGGTAGGTGTTTTCGACAATGACATCAGCGGATGCAAGCGCCGCTTCCACATCACCGCTGGTATATGTCATTTGCATCATGACATTGCTCTGACCGGCTACGACTTGATCGGCACCGGGCTTCATCGCCTCCAGTGGGTCAAAAATACCGCTTAAGACTTCATAATCCACTGCAATCGCCTCGAGTGCGGCATCAGCGGTTTTTTCATCCACTGCGGCGACCGCGGCGACTGCATCCCCCTGGAAACGCACCTCATCGACCGCCAGCAACGGCTGATCCGGATAGGCATAGAGATAGCTGTTTTCGCCGGGGATATCTGCATGCGTGATAACGGCATATACGCCGGGGATATCTTTTGCCTTGCTGACATCCAGGTTTTTGATTCGCGCCCTCACATGGGGGCTGTACAGCAGCTTACCGGTGAGCATGCCCGGCAATTGAATATCCGGACAATAACGGGCCTTGCCGGTGACGATATCCTCAGCACCGGGTGCGCTGACCCACTGACCGACTACGCTTGACTCATGCATGGGGTATTCCTTCCCTATTTCCCCTCTCCCGAATTTCTGCGGCCGCTTGCTGCACCGCCTTGACGACATTTTGATAAGCCGTACAACGGCAGAAATTTCCCGCAATCGCGATGAGTATTTCTTCGCGAGAGGGATTCTCATTGGACAACAGCAGTGCGTAACAGGAAATCAGCATGCCCTGTGTACAAAACCCGCATTGAAAAGCCCAGGTTTCCGCGAACGCACGTTGCAGTGGATGCAATTGGCCGTTCACAGCAAGCCCTTCTACGGTGGTGATCCGGGCACCATCCGCCTGCGGCGCCAACACCATACAGGAGTTCACCACCCGGCCATCCAGCAGTACGACACAGGCGCCACAGTCACCGCTGCTGCACCCGTCCTTAGTGCCGGTTAGCCCGACATCTTCGCGCAGAACGCACAACAGGGTTTTAGCCGGTTCGGCTTGCACCTTGTGCGGGTTGCCGTTTACCGTCAGGTGGATGTCCATTTCACTCATTGCGACCGCTCCTTCCCAGATCATCCCAGCTGGCCAGCAGCGCTCTGCGAACCAGCACCTGCGTCATCCTTTCACGGTAGTTCCTGCTGGCACGTACATCAGTGATCGGTGAAGTTTCCCTGCTTGCTTCGACGGCAGCCTGGTCAACCTGCTGGTCAGAGAGTTCCTTACCAATCAATAGCGCCTCTGCTGCAACTGCGCGCAGCGGTGTAGGAGCCGCGGCACCCAATACAATTCGTGCATCGCTCACGGCACCTTTCGCACCCAGCGTTAGCCTGATGCTCAAATTGATAATGGAAATCGCCATCGAGCGCCGTTGTCCCAGCTTGATGAACCATGAGGCTGAATCAGGCGGCATCAGGGGCAGTCGGATTTGGGTCAAAATCTCGTCCGCCTGCATGACGGTTTGACCCGGACCGGTAAAGAATTCTGCCAGTGCAAGCACACGTTCGCCGGCCGAAGAGGCCAATACAATGTTTGCATCGTAAGCCATTAATGGCGGCACCAGGTCAGCGGCCGGAGAAGCATTGACGATGTTGCCACCCAATGTTGCCAGGTTACGGATGGGTGGCCCGGCGAATTGCCGGCAAGCCTCGACCAGGGCTGGAAACAAAACCGTAATCTCGTCATCAGCAAGTATCTGTGACAGGGTCACGTAGGCGCCCAGTCGCATCTCGCCCGCATGACATGAAATGGTGTCGAGCGAGACCTGGCGCAGATCGACCAGTAACTTTGGCGAGAAGACCCGGTCTCTCATCCTTAAAATCAGGTCCGTTGCGCCCGCTATGACCCTCGCGTGCGCACCCTGTTCCTGCTTTATTTTCAGGGCCTCCCCAAGAGATTCGACTGCGATGTATTGGGGACTATTCATGCCAATTTCTTGTATTTCCCGGTGCAGCTTGTCGGGTTCTCGTGTGGACTAATACGGATAAGTGCATCCACTGCCACGACACCCTGGCCATCGCGCAATACCATCAGCGGATTGATGTCCAGTTCCAGCAGCGTGTCCCAGTGATCCTCCGCAAAAGCAGCAATGCCAAGGGCTGCATCGATGACCGCGTTGATGTCGCCGGCCTTTACCGCGGAAACCCGCCAGCAATTTCGCCACAGCCAGCGAATGGATCGCTGCAGCAACCGCGGCTCGATTGGTCGGCAGCAAGAGATTCACACTGTCGGCCATCAACTCCACCAAGATTCCGCCAGCGCCAATCACCAAAGCCGGCCCAAACTGTTCATCGCGCTTGATGCCGATAATCAACTCCGCAACCGCCCCGGTGACCATGCGTTCAATGAGAAACTTCTCCACGATCATCTGACTGTCCACCGCGGACTGTTTCCCAACGGAATCTACAATCTCTTTGACCGCCAACTCTACTTCTTCAGCACTGCCGAGATTCAGCTTGACGGCGCCCAGCTCCGACTTGTGCAGGATAGTCTCTCCCACCGCTTTGACGACCACCGGGTAACCGATGCGATCAGCCGCCCTGGGGGCATCACCGGCGGTGGTGAGTTCGCCCACCGGCGTGGGCACTCCATAGTCCCCGAGACGGCTCTTGCTCTCCCATTCGTCCAGGAATACAGCCTGCTTGTCATCCGCTGCAGAACCCGCAAAAATTCTGGGTAAAACGTCTGTACCGGCCAGGTGTTCGCGAAAAGCGTAATAGCCGGTAGCCACTGAATAGGCAAACAGGCCATCTTCAAACCCCTGCAGCGGGACGACACCGTTTGCTATCAAGTGATCACGCATGCTTTTGGGCAACAACTCACTGATGGTGCAGAGCACGAATGCAGGCATTGAGGTGCTCTTGTGCGCAGCGATGAAGGCATCCAGCGTAACCACCCATTCATTGACTTCGTTGGCGACAGCGTTGGTGCAGACACTGGGATGATCATAAATCAGCAAGGCGGCGTCGTGATCGCCCGACATGGCCGTTGTGAAACAGCGCTGCTGAGCAGCGCCGTCGCCCCAGATTGAAGTGTTGTAATCGAATGGGTTGGAAACCGTGACATAGTTTTCGAACTGGGCATTCAGATCAACCATCTGGGCACTGGAAAACGGTTTCATATCGAGTCCGAACCGGGCGGCATGGTCCGCCATGATCGCGGCCTCACCGCCGGAACATGACAAGCTTAGTACGTTATTCCCCTTGAGCGGCCCTGCCAGATTCAACACTTTTAGCGTCTCCAGCAGGCGGTTGAGCGAAGGCACGCGGATCACCCCCAGTCGCTTGAACAGGGCGTCATGGAGGGTATCTGAGCCCGTCAGGGCACTCGAATGTGTGCGTGACTGCTGCGCGCTCGCCCTGGTTTTGCCCACCTTAAGGACGACGATTGGCACAGCCTGTTCCAGCGCTCGTGCGGCCGCGCGGCAAAAATGACCGATGTCATCGATGCCCTCGATATACATACCGATGACGCGAACCCGCCGGTCATCAATGCCATCAACTCCGACTGAGACATCTTGGAAAGATATGGACGTACCAGCAGCGGCGCTTCCGTCTGACCGAAGAACACATTCGCAGCAGCCGCCAAACTCTCAACGCCGCTGACACCCATCGAGCGCTTCATCACCCAAGCCAAGCCGCCAACCGCACGCTGCAGAACACCGTAGTGATATCCAATAGATGAAATAGTGGCCACTATGATAATAGTGGTCATGATCTTGATCCCAGCAAT
>JADFKH010000122.1 GCA_022565025.1 Pseudomonadota bacterium | reverse complement strand
CGACGGGATTGTCAGGTGGGCATATCTGGGGGCCCTGGACCAGGAAGAACTGGAAGCGCAAATCAAGGCCCTGCTGTGAAATTGCCGCGATCTGCGGCAATACGGTAGCGAACGGTGGACAAAATGCACTGAATCGTGCAAACTTTCTCCCCCCGAACGCAGAGGCAGATCCATGGCAAGCATACTCGTGCTGAACGGTCCCAACCTAAACCTGCTGGGCAGCAGGGAACCTGACAAGTACGGACATCGCAGCTTGAATGAAATCATGGAAGAACTGGAACGCTTCGCGGGAGCCTGTGGCCATGAATTGCATTATATGCAGAACAACAGTGAAGGGGCATTGGTGGATGCCATTCAGAAAGCTGCCAACGACGGGGTTGATCACATCATCTTCAATCCCGCTGCCTATACGCATACCAGCATCGCTTTGCGGGATGCTCTTCTGGCGGTGGATATTCCCTTCGTAGAAGTCCATCTGTCGGCGGTAGCCGCCAGAGAACCCTTCCGGCAGATTTCCTACTTTTCGGATATTGCCGTGGGCGTAATCAGCGGATTCCAGGGCGAAAGCTACATGCTTGCCCTGCAGGCCATCGTCAACCAGGCAGAGCCCTGAGCGGATTACAGATTGCAATGCCCGGTGTCAGCCGGTGAAGGAGCAGATTTAGTGTGGACATCAGGAAGATAAAAAAGCTGATCGAGTTACTGGAAGAATCCAGCCTGACCGAACTTGAAATCGTGGAGGGTGAGGAGTCTGTTCGCCTGAGCCGTGGTGGAACGATGGTTAGTACCGTGCCCATGCACGGGCCCCTATCGCCCGAAGTACAGGCGGCTGCCTGGTCCGCACCTGCTGCTGCTCAGGGTACGCATGCCGTTCCCGCCGCTACTGCACCGGCAACGCCGGAAGCCAGCCCGGAAGAACAGGTGCCCGAAGGTGAATTGGTTCGCTCACCCATGGTCGGCACATTTTACGACGCTCCCAGCCCGGGAGCAGAGCCGTACGCATCCTTGGGGCAGCAGATCAAAGAGGGCGACACCATGTGCATCATCGAGGCCATGAAGATGTTCAATCAGATTGAGGCGGAAATTTCCGGCACGGTGGTGGCTATCCTGGTTGAAAACGGCCATCCTGTTGAATTCGACGAACCCTTGTTCGTCCTTCGCTGAGCCATCGCGATGGCCGTGATGGATAAAATTGTCATTGCGAATCGCGGCGAGATCGCGCTGCGGATTTTGCGCGCCTGCCAGGCTATGGGCATCAAGACAGTGGCCCTGCATTCGACCGTGGACCGCAACCTGAAGCACGTTGCGATGGCCGATGAGTCCGTATGTATTGGCCCCGCGTCGGCCGCCGAGAGTTATCTTAATGTCCCGGCCATCATCGCGGCCACGGAAGTGACCGATGCGGTTGCCATTCACCCGGGATATGGTTTCCTCGCTGAGAACGCTGATTTTGCGGAAAGGGTGGAGCAGAGCGGTTTCATCTTCATTGGTCCCCGGCCGGAAACCATCCGCCTGATGGGTGACAAGATATCGGCGATCAAAGCGATGCGCGAAGCCGGCGTGCCTTGCGTGCCGGGTTCCGACGGGCCGTTGCCGGAAGACGCCGAGGAATGTATCGCGATTGCCCGCGAGGTTGCTTACCCGGTCATTATCAAGGCATCGGCCGGTGGTGGTGGCCGCGGCATGCGGGTAGTACATACCGAGGCCCATCTGGGCAATGCGATCAAGCTGGCCCGGCAGGAAGCCGAGGTGTCCTTTGGCGATGCCACCGTTTACCTGGAGAAATTCCTGGAGAACCCCAGGCACATCGAATTCCAGGTCCTGTCCGATCAACACGGCAATTCGATCCATCTTGGCGAGCGGGATTGTTCCACCCAACGCCGGCACCAGAAAGTGCTGGAAGAGGCGCCGGCGCCAGGGATCACGCCGGAGCAACGCAGCGAGATAGGCAACTTGTGTGTTGAGGCCTGTAAACGAATTGCTTACCAGGGCGCCGGAACCTTCGAGTTCCTGTACGACGGAGGCCGTTTCTACTTTATCGAAATGAATACACGCATCCAGGTAGAGCACCCGGTCACCGAGCGAATTACCGGCGTAGACTTGATTCGAGAGCAGATACTCATCGCAGCCGGGAAGACGCTGACTCACGCTCAGGAGGATATACAAATCCGGGGCCATGCCATTGAGTGCCGGATCAATGCAGAAGACCCGGAAACATTCATGCCGTCCCCCGGCCTGATTGAGGGTTTTCACGCGCCCGGTGGGCCGGGTATACGAATGGAATCCCATATTTACGACGGCTACCGCGTACCACCCGATTACGATTCCATGATCGGCAAGATCATCGCCTACGGAGAAACTCGTGAAATAGCGTTTGCCCGCTTGCGCGTGGCGCTGGATGAAATGGTTTTAAACGGCATCAAGACCAACGTGCCCTTGCACAAGTGGCTGGTGCGGGACCGCGGCATCCTCAAGGGAAGTTTCAATATCCACTATCTCGAGAAACGCCTGGCAGAACGCCGGGCTTAGGACCCGTTAACACTTGCCCTGGTCTGAAGTCAGCATCAGTGTCAAACGTGAGCTGGCTCCGCTGGCGGAACTTGTGCTGGAGCAGCAAGGCGCGCTGGCGGTCACCCTTGAAGACGCTGAGGATAATCCGGTGCTGGAACCTGGCCCAGGTGCGACACCATTGTGGCCCTCGGTTCACGTTCGGGGTTTGTTCGAGGCGGACGCGGCACGGGATCGCATCACCCGGGCTTTGCAGGTCGTACCGGGGATCAGCCGGCCTGATTTGATCCGCTGGCGCGAGCTTGGTGATCAGGTTTGGGAGCGGACCTGGATGGATCGCTTCCAGCCGATGAAATTCGGTGATCACCTCTGGATTGTCCCCACCGGGACGGAAATCCCCTGGGACGAAAACAACATCGAGATCCGCCTGGATCCCGGCCTGGCCTTTGGCACCGGCACGCACCCGACGACTGCCTTGTGCCTTGAATGGCTGGACGGGCAGGATTTCAGCGCGAAGCGTGTTGTTGATTATGGTTGCGGCTCCGGCATCCTGGGGATCGCGGCAGCCCTCAAAGGAGCGGAGCGGGTAGTGTGCGTGGATAACGACCCACAGGCGCTGGAAGCCACAACAGACAATGCCGCCCGCAACGGTGTGACGGACCGGATCCAGTGTCTGGCGCCGGAGGCATATTCTGAAAATTCGGCAGATTTCATATTGGCCAACATTCTCGCCGGGCCGTTGGTGGAATTGGCCCCAGTGTTGCTGGGCAGCGTGAAGCCTGGCGGCACGATCGTGCTTTGCGGGATACTTCAAGAGCAAGCCGAGATGGTAGCTGGTGCCTACCGAGCAGATTGTCAAAAGATTTGCCGGCATGAACTGGATGGATGGGTCAGATTGACGATACAACGAGTTCATCTCGTGCACTAAATATAAGAGGTGTAAGAGGTGGGGGTAATTTACGCACGCTACCGGCCCGAAACGACCTTACTCTATCAAATTGTCTATGCGTACTGGCAGGCGCTGTAATTTCTTTTGCGCGGCGTGACCGATGCTGTGCGATCGACTTGCGACTTTAATTGTCAGGGAAAAGGACATTTCTAATTTGCATTAACGCGCGTTCCCGCGGGAATGTGATTATGTTAAATAGAAATGAGAGGTCGTGGATCTCCAGGCTTTTATATACTGTTTTTGACTCAACTTTAGCTGCCAATCAACACTCAAGGCACATCTGCTAATTCCCAGCCTCGATCCAGCGGTTGATCCGTGCATCCAGTACGCTCAGGGGCAGTTCACCCGCTTCCAGCACCTGTGCGTGGAATTCGCGGACATCGAAGTTTTCGCCCATGGACATTTCCGCCCGGTCACGCAATTCCTGGATTTTCAGCTGGCCGATTTTATAGGCCAGCGCCTGGCTGGGTATGGCCATAAAGCGTTCGGCCTCTGACACCGCCCTGGCTTCGGCCACCGCCGAGTTGGCGTACATGTATGCCAGCACTTCTTCACGGGTCCAGCCGTAATAATGGAAACCGGTATCGACCACCAGTCGGATGGCACGCCACAATTCGGCATTCAGTTTACCGAAATACTGGTAGGGGTCGGTGTATGCACCCAGTTCCCGGCCGATTGATTCTGCATAAAGCCCCCAGCCTTCGCCGTAAGCAGTGTAACTGCCGAACTGCCGGAATTTGGGCAGATCAACCAATTCCAGCGTCAATGCACCCTGGAAATGATGCCCGGGCACCGCTTCGTGCAGGAATAACGATTCCATCGCCCATTTGGGCCGGGCCGAAAGGTCGTAGGCGTTGGCGAAGAATACACCGGGGCGGGAGCCATCCGGTGAAGCGCCGCGATACTGTCCACCCGACGCAGATTTTTCACGAAACGGCTCAACCAGCCGGATTTCGTAGTCTGCCTTGGGAATGGTTTTGAACAAGCGGGCGGCATTGGGATCAATCACGTCACGCAGGGCATTGTAACCGTCGAGCAGGTCCTGGCGTTCGGTGAAATAAAATTGTGGATCGGTGTTCAGGAAGTCGAAGAATTCGTGCAGATCACCAGCAAACCCTACCTGGTTCATCACGTCCTGAATTTCTTCCTGGATGCGGCTGACTTCCGCCAGCCCGGTAGCGTGAATCTCCTCGGCTGTGAGGTCGGTGGTGGTGGTGCGGCGCACCAGGTATGCATAACGCTGCGGGCCCCCCGCAAGGGCATTAATGCCATGTGAATCCCGGGCGGCAGGGATGTATTCGTCGCGCACGAAGTCCCGCATGCTGCGGTAGGCGGGAATCAGTTTTGTTTCAATTGCTGCGCTATACGCGGCGGTCAGGCGTGCGCGGTCCTGCTCGCTGAAAGAGTCTGGCATATCGCTTATCGGTCGGTAAAAAGCGCTTTCTTCAACGGTGGAAACCAGCTGTGATTCCAGCTGCGGCACAACCCGTTCCATAAGGATGCGCGGTTGCGTCAGATCCTGGTTCATACCTTCGCGCATGTTAGCCTCGGCTTGCACCATCCAGCTGCCAAAGCCGTCTATTCGGCCGAGAAAATTATCATAGTCCTCGACCGTTTTGAAAGGTTGTGTTCCGCTTCCGGAACCCAGTTGAACGAACCGGTTCGGGGCACTGTAGAACTGGTTGATTGGCATCAGGTAGGAAGGAAAATCAAAGTTTTCCAGAGCGATTTCGCGGTCTGCCTTGAAGATCTCGTAACTGAGCAGTTCCTGGCTTTGCAGCGATGCAGGATCTATTGCGTTGACCCGGTCAAGGGAATCCTGTTCCAGTGAGCGGGCCGCTTCGCGCCATGCGGGACCGATATTGTTGACGTACCGGTCGTTGTATCGGTTATCGCCGATGTAGGTCGCGAAAGTGGGATTCAGTACCAGCCAGGCCTCGAAGTATTCCTCGAATAGCCGGTGCAGATCTGCACTGGCAGTATTGACGGTTTCCGCAGTGACCGGCTTTGTTTCGGCAGTCACGGGCTCGCTCTGGCTGGCAGGTTCGCAGCCCAGAAGCAGTAGTGGTAGCAGCACCGCGGTCAGTCGTTTGGCGATCATTGATTACTCCGAAAACTTGCTGGGTGGTTTCCCAGGTTGCTAGTAAATTGGGGTCAGAGTTATTGAGTATCCTGTATTCTCGGCTATTCATCCAGCTCATTCCGGTTCATTCCGAAAATTCAGCAAATTTAGCCACCCGCGACTGAATTCGTCACTGCTTTACCTCTATTTCAGGCCAATTCCTGCCTGCAGAGTTCGAGCGGGCGTGTGATGATGATTTTGAGAGTTGGGCCGTTGCGGCCTGACTCGCACGAAGGAGTCTGCGGAAAACTTGATGCGGTTCACATCGAAGGGCTGTAACGAGGAAGGATTGAATATCAAATATTTTCCAAATCAGGGAATTTACAGGTTGAGGCAGGGCGGAATCCGGGCCATGTATGAACTACAAGGTAAAGACCTGATGCTGGTAGTCAGAATCCGATCACGCGGAGACGTTTACAAATGAACCGAACCCAATTCATACCCGATAAAAAACAGCCGCAGTACGCGGTAGTTCCGATTGATGACTACCGCAAGCTGGTGAGCGCTGCAGAACACAGCGAATACAGTGAAATCATGGCTGAAATAAAAGCCGGAGCAGAAACGTTTCCGCTTGAGTTCACCATGGCGCTGATTGAAACTGACAGCCGAATGCGTGAATGGAGAAAATTCCGCAACATAACCCAGGCTGTACTGGCTAAAGCCGCCGGGCTGTCTCAAGGCGCCATCACCTTAATCGAATCAGGCAAACGACACCCTACTGTGAATACCGCCCGTAAAATTGCCGGTGCGCTTGACTGCGACATCGACGATATCTTCTGATGCTGCGGGGTCACTTGTTAGATCCCAGTCGTAAAAATTGGGGTCAGAGTAAAGTGCCAGAGTAAACAGGTAGGCTGCGGATAACAAGCGGTTGGCCCGGCCCGGTAAGGTGCTATTCAACCATGACCGCAACCTGCTTTCTGAACTGTTCTGAACCAAGAACCAGCCCGGTGTTGGCGCAGTGACGAATCTTGGCTATGACATCCAGATCCAGAAGCTCACTCATCAAACCACGATAGGCTTGTTGCCTCGATATGGCGTTATCACCCAGCGAGAGGTAAACAGCGTGGGGCTCCCACAGCCGAATTCGAACGCCGAGGCCATGTGCTCAACAAATGAGCCGCGACACCGAGTCATGGTGCATGGGCGTCACCAGCAAATGAACGTGATGGGTCATGAATACCCAACCATGCACTCGAAGATCAAATTTGATCGCACCTTCGGTCAGCCAGTTGGCGTATGCAGCAATATCCTGGTCTGAAGTAAACAGCGTTTGCCGGTTATTGCCACGCTGTATGACGTGCACCGGAATCCCGGCCGGGCAGAATCTTCGACGTCTTGACACCAGAGTAACCCCACAAATTCACCGAACCACATCATGCTCCGTCAATCCGATGGCAACCTACAGAGGAGTTTTGCCCAATCTATTGTCAGCTAAACCCGCCAATAAGTGCCAGAGTAGCTACTCTGGCCCCAAGTTCACTGTAGGAAAAACAAGGGACACCCGGGTGGATGTCCCTGTCTTTGCCGAAACGAAGGCTTGACGCCGCTTTGGCTTACTTGATTGTGATTTCGATATAGAACGGCATGTGAATCGGCGTGCCGGGCTGGTTAACAAGATCCGCATTCAGGTCCCACAGGCAGGCGGTATTGTTTTCAGGGTTGGATTCAATCGACCAACTGCCTTCAGTGAGTCGTTTCACCTGGGCATCCAACGTGTTGAATCCATCTATACAGGCGTTGCCGGCAAGGCGGCCGTCGTTAAAGGGGTCCGTGTCCTCGCTGTATGCCAGGCCGAAGTACTCAACGCCATTCATGGAATCAAGCCAAATGTTCACCGGAACGAAATAGTCTGGCACATTGTTGTCAGTGACCAGCTTCATGCCGCCAAGGTCCAGTCCGCCGTTGCCCTTGTTAAACCTCAGGTCAATCTGGTAATCACCGCTGACGAATAAGTTCAGGGGATTATCACCGTTGTCCTTGACCTCGACCTCGTCATCCAGGACATTAATATGCACCCATCGCAGTGGGGGCCGGGACTTGGTGTTGCTGTCAAAGCGAAAACCGGGATGGGATGCCGTTTCGACCTGGACCCTTTCTTTCCTGTCGTGACAATAATCATAAATAGTATTTGGGACCATTTCGCCGTCTGATTCCAGGCCGGGATTTTCAACCGTCATGATCAGGCAGAACTCGGCCGAAAGCGTGCTGCCAGTGCCGCCACCATTTTCCTTTGCTTGCACATTGAACAGGGTTGTGCCCTTGCCGCCCCGGCCGCGTGAGGTACTGAACACTGCGATATCAAAATCCGCAACCGCGGCACCATCTGAAATATCAATATTTGCGATAATTTTTTTCTGACCACGTACTTTGAAACTCTTTACCGTGATGCCACCGGTATCAGTGCACGGCTCCTCGTCGCAAGGCAACAGAAACTCAACCAAATCAATCGTGTTATCAAACCCCTTGCCGCCAATTTCGACATCCAGGTCGAAGGTGCCTTGTAAGGCCGTTGCTGGATCAGCTGAGTTGACCTGTATTTTCTGGGCCAATGCCACAGGGGAGACAGCAAGTCCGGAAGCCAGTAACAATGCACTTGTTAAACGGAGATGTATGTTGTTCATAACTATTACCTCGGTAACCTAGGTTTGAGTACCCGCGCCCCGGTTTTGCTGACCGACTAGGACAAAAGGCGCCCAATAAAATGGGTGTTGGTACTTGACAGAATTTTTTAGCTCACGTTGCGCTTGTGCAAGCGCGACCGTCTGGCC
>JADFKH010000121.1 GCA_022565025.1 Pseudomonadota bacterium | reverse complement strand
GGTCGCGGTAATTCAGCCCGACTACTTGGAGACGACCCGAGGTTGCCAGTTGCTCGATCACCGGGTGCTCGACCCGGCAGGTGACACACCAACTGGCCCAGACATTGAGCAGGAATGGCTGGCCAATGAGGTCCTCGTGGGTAACGGTCTTATCGTCCTGCCCGAGTACCGGTAATGAGAATTCGGGAATCTTCTTGCCGATCAGGGGCGACGGTAGGACCGTCTTTTGGTCCGAAATTTTCAGGCCCACCGCCAGCAACAGGCCCAGCAGCAGGAACGCGATGATGGGGATGATCCGGCCGATCATGTTGCCGGTTCCGCGAGTTCTGACTTTTCGGGCATTTTTCCGGCTGCAGCCGAAGTCGATTTTTTGCGGTAACGCCGGTCGCTGGCCGCCAGGAAACCGCCGGCCATCATCATCAGAGCACCCAGCCAGATGAAGCGGATGAAAGGCTTGTGGTAAATCCTGATCGCCCAGGCCCGTCCCTGGTCGTCCAGCGCCTCGCCCAGCGAAACGTACAGGTCCCGGGTCAGTCCGGGGTCGATTGCAGCCTCGGTCAGGACCTGGCCACTGTTCATGTAGCGGCGTTTTTGCGGGTACAGGCTGGCCACAAGCTCACCGGATCGGTAAACGATGAATTCCCCTTCATCGGCTACGAAGTTGGGCCCTTGCAGCTTTCTAGTGCCTTCAAATACAAAAGTATAACCAGCCAATTCAAAAGAATCGCCTGCTTCCATTCTCAGGTGTTTCTCCGAGCTGATGGTGTTGGTCAGCATGGCCCCGATCAGGAACAGCCCCACGCCGCAATGCGCCAGTGTCATCCCGGTCACGCTGCGCGGAGGCCAGCGGCCCGGCAAGGAAATCTTCCGTTTGCAGTAATAAAGAATACTGGCTGCCATGATCCAGCAACCGCCAGCCACCGCAGCGACTCCCCAGCCGCCCGCGTCCGGCAGCAACAAGGCTGTGGCCACAGCGGCAATCATAGTGATCGACGCAGGAATACGCAGTTCCCGCAGCAACCGTCCGATGTGGTCTTTTTGCCATCGCGCGTTAAATCCTATGGGCAGCAGGATCACCAGGGGAACCATCAACAGGCTGAACAGGGTTCCAAAGTAGGGTGGTCCAACCGAAATCTTGCCGGCATCCAACGCATCCAGCAACAAGGGATAAAGCGTGCCAAGGAATACCATGGCGGCGATCACGACAAACAACAGGTTATTGATCAGCAACAGGGTTTCACGCGACAGGCCGGCAAACTTACCATCCTGGACCATGCCGGGTGCCCGGATTGCGAACAGCAGCAGTGAGCCACCAACGATGATGAACAAGTAGAGCAGGATGAACACGCCCCGGGTGGGGTCCGAGGCAAAAGCGTGCACCGAGGTCAGAACGCCGGAACGCACCAGGAAAGTACCCAGCAGGCTGAGCGAAAATGCGCTGATGGAAAGGATCAGCGTCCAGTTGCGGAATACGCCGCGTTTTTCGGTCACCGCCTGGGAGTGGATCAGCGCAGTGCCGACCAGCCAGGGCATGAACGATGCATTTTCAACCGGATCCCAGAACCACCAGCCACCCCAGCCGAGTTCGTAATAGGCCCACCAGCTGCCCAGGGCAATGCCCAGCGTCAGAAAGGCCCAGGCCACTTGTGTCCACGGCCGCGACCAGCGCACCCAGTCGCGGTTGACCTGCTTGCCAAGCAGGGCAGCGACTGCAAATGCAAAGGAAACTGAAAAACCCACGTATCCCATGTACAGCATCGGTGGGTGGATAATGAGACCCGGATCCTGCAGTAGTGGGTTGAGATCCATTCCTTCCACGGCGGGGGGCAGCAGGCGCCCAAACGGATTGGAAGTAAAGATGATGAACAGCAGGAAACCGAAGGATACCCAGCCCAGGACGCCGAGCACCCGAGCGCGGAAGTCGTCGGGCAGGCTCCTGCTGAACAGCGCCACGGCGAATGTCCACAGGCAGAGAATCAGTTGCCACAGCAGCAGGGAGCCTTCATGGGCGCCCCATACCGCCGAGTAGCGGTATTTCATGGGTAATTGGGAATTGCTGTTCCGCGCCACGTATTCGACCGAGAAATCCTGCGTGACAAAGGCCCAGGTCAGCAGGGCGAAAGCCGTTGCGATCATCAGGAATTGGGCGGTTGCGGCGGTCGAGCCGACTTTCATCAATTGCCGGTTGCCGCTCGCGGCGCCGATCATTGGCAAGACACCCTGGATCATCGCAATCAGCAGGGCGCCCAACAGCGCAAGTTGTCCCCATTCGGCAATCATGGTTTTATTCTACGGCATTCATGCACTATTGGGTCCGTCATTCGTTTTTGACGGTATAGCCGGTCTTTTCCAGCGCATCGGCCACTTCGGGTGGCATGTAGTTCTCATCGTGCTTGGCCAGCACCTCGGTGGCCATGAACATTCCTTCTTCATTCAAGGCGCCGCGGGCGATCACACCCTGGCCTTCGCGAAACAGGTCGGGGAGGGTGCCAACGTATTGCACGACGATTTCAGCCGGTCCATCCGTCACAATAAAGTGAGTCGAAAGACCGTCCTTTGCCCGGTCAACACTGCCGGGTTTGACCAGTCCGCCCAGCCTGAACTGACGCCCCGGCGGCATGGCTACTTCCGCTATTTCACTGGGGCTCTGGAAATAGAGCAGGTTTTGCTGCAAAGAGTAAAATGCGATGGTGCTGGCGACACCGACTCCGGTCAGGATCAACCCGATGGCAATCAGTCTTCTTTTACGAGTCGGCGTCACGGCTTTGTTCCTTGGCCAGATTGAATGTCCGGATGTTTTTGATGGCCGCCTTTTTGCTAATCAGCGGGGCCACGGCGCTCCACAGCAGAACCAGGGTGCTGATGGCGTACGATGCCCAGATAAACGGCGCATGATTCATAATATCCGCTCCGGGGTGGCATCTTCAATGACATCCCTGGTCCAGCTTTTGCGCAGGTCCTGCTGCAGCAGCGTGACGCGCGAACGGGTGATCAAGTTGGCGGCGTAGTAGAACTTCATCGCGACGGCCATGATCAACAATGGCCACAACATGCTGGGGTCTATTTTGCTGCCGGTCAGGCTGATACTGCTGCCCTGGTGGAGGGTATTCCACCACTTGACGGAAAAATGGATGATGGGCAGGTTGACCAGGCCAACGAGTGCCAACAGGCTGGCAGCCCGTGCGGCTTTTCTGGGTTCATCCATGGCCTTGAACAGACCGATTACCCCCAGGTAAAGGAACAACAGCACCAGTTCACTGGTCAGCCGCGCATCCCAAACCCAGTACGTTCCCCAGGTCGGGCGGCCCCACAAGGAGCCGGTGGCCAGCGCGATCAAGGTGAAAGCGGCGCCGATGGGTGCGCTGTTCATGGCCATGATTTCCATGGTGCGGATACGCCAGATCAGTGCGATGAACCCCATGCCAGCCATCAGGACGTAAATCATCATCGACATCCAGGCCGCGGGAACATGGATGTACATGATGCGATAAATCTCACCCTGTAAATAATCCGGTGGCGCTTTAATCAGGCCAAGGTACAGTCCCCAGACAGTCAATACAGTAAATACTGCCCACAGCCAGGGTACGAATTTCCCGGTAAATCCGTAGAACCAGGGGGGTGAGCCCAGCTTGTGAATGAACATCACGAGCGGGTTTTTCCTGGGCCGGTCTGTTTTCATTTTGCGGGTGTCCGGGTTCATGACAAGCTGATTTTAAGCGCCGCCGCTGCCGCAAAGGGTGCCAGCGTGACCGAAATTACCAGCCCTGCGGTCAGCAGGCCCAGGAATGCGCCGTAGGGCAGACCGTCGGAAGCCGCCATTACGGCTGCTGTGGCTACAATCAAGATGGGGACATAAAGTGGGAAAACCAGCAAAGAGAGCAACTGTCCGCCACGTTTCAGGCCGACGGTCAGGCCGACGCCTATGGAACCGATCAGGCTCAGGATGGGTGTGCCCAGCATCAGCGTCAGCACCATCACGCCCAGCGATTCCATCGGCAGGTTCATCCAGATCGCAAGCAGTGGCGACAGCAGGACCAGTGGCAGCCCCGCCACCAGCCAGTGGGCGACGATCTTGGCCAGCACAAGCAGGGTCAGGGGATGTCCGCTGAGGATGAACTGCTCCAGCGTGCCGTCATCGAAGTCAGACCGGAACAGGCCGTCCAACGCAATGACCGTGGCCAGTAGAGCGGCAATCCAGATCACGCCCGGCGCAATGCGCGCAAGCAAGGCTGGGTTCGGCCCGATGCCCAGCGGGAACAGGCTGACAACGACCAGCAGAAAGGCGACGGGAAACAGCAACTCTGTACGGCGGCGGAATGCCAGCAGGAGATCGCGTCGCAGCAGGGCGAGAAAGGCGGCAGCCATGCTTCCCCCGATGTTTTCCGAGGGCTGTTCCGTCAACATTCGCCCGCCCCGGAAATCAAAGGGTATTCTTGGCTTGATGCCCAACCGGGTCGATGGTTTCCCAGCGTGGCCAGCACACAGGCGCCACCCGCTGCAAGATGGTTGATCACGATGTCATCCACCAGTCCAACCCCTTCGGGGTCCAGGTTCGCGTAAGGTTCGTCGAGCAGCCACAGTTTACTGTCTGTAAGCAACAGGCGGCCCAGAGCGCAACGCTTGCGCTGACCGGCAGAAAGTGTTCTGGCCAGTTGGCCCGCTACGCGGTCGAGCCCGAGCCGCTGCATCACTGCTTTGCAGCTGCGTTGGCGAATACCGAGGAAATTCCGCATGAAACGCAAGTTTTCGATTACGCTCAGATCATCCTTGATGGCCAGCTGATGTCCCACGTATGCGGTGCTGGGGGCCTGGCAGGTGTAATTGCCGGATGTCGGGTGAAGAAACCCGGCCAGAACCCGGATCAAGGTTGTTTTACCGCAGCCGTTTGCGCCGGTCACCAGCAGTAGCCCACCAGCCTCCAGAGCGAAGCTGACGGGCTGAAAAACCGGTTCAAAATATCGTTCAAAACTAATTTCAGAAACAAAAAGCATGAAGCTTCGGTATCGATCATCTGGGTGTGGCGCTATGCTACGGATTCGACCGGGGCAAGTCCATGAGATTCTCCACGGGTAAATGGTTCAGATCAATACCCGTTTTACTGTTGAAAGAATTCCCCGGCTAGTTCCGGTCATATACCCTTGTGTTGCTGTCAAGAATCTGGGAGAAACAAGCACATGAGCCAGTTTGACTTTGATCTATTCGTGCTGGGCGCCGGTTCCGGGGGCGTGCGGGCTGCACGGATTGCCGCAACCCATGGCGCGCGTGTCGGGATTTGTGAAAACAGCAGGGTGGGCGGTACTTGTGTGATCCGGGGTTGCATACCCAAAAAATTGCTGGTGTACGCTGCGCATTTTGCCGAGGATTTTGAAGATGCCCGCGGTTTTGGCTGGGATGTCGGCCCGGTCCGTTTCAGCTGGCCGGACCTGATCCGGGCGAAGGACCTGGAAATTGACCGGCTCAATCAAGTTTACTTATCCCTGTTAGCGGAATCGGGTGTCGAATTGTATCCGCACCGGGGCCGCTTCCTCGATCCACACCAGGTGCAATTGGGGGATGAGACCATCAGCGCGGAACGGATCCTGATCGCCACCGGCGGCCACCCCTGGGTGCCGGATATTCCAGGGATTGAACATACCATCACTTCGGACGAGGCTTTCTTTCTGTCCGAATTACCACAACGGGTGGCGGTGGTGGGTGGCGGCTACATCGCCTGTGAATTTGCCGGTATCTTCAATGGACTGGGTTCGGAAGTCTTCCAATTGTATCGCGGAGAGGCCGTTCTGCGTGGTTTCGACCATGACGTGAGGGGGGTAGTTGGGGTTGAAATGCAGAAAAAAGGCATTCAGTTGATGCTGGAGACGGTGGTTGAGCGCATCCGGAAAACGGAGCAGGGACTGGAACTTTCACTGCGGGACGGCAGCACGCTGGAAGTGGACCAGGTGATGTATGCCACCGGGCGTGTGCCGAACGTCAAGGGCCTGGGGCTCCAGGATATTGGTATCGAGGTCCGGCCCAGTGGTGGTGTGGTGGTGAATGAGATGTCACAGAGCAGCATAGAGCACATTTATGCCGTGGGTGACGTCACCAGCCGGATCAACCTGACACCGGTAGCCATCCAAGAAGGCCATGCTTTTGCGGACACCGTGTATGGTGGCATCAGGCGGCCGGTCAACCACGAATTTGTACCCTCGGCCGTTTTTTGCCAACCGCCGGTGGGCACCGTGGGCTTCAGTGAGGAAGATGCACGCATCCACTACGGTGCTATCGATGTTTATCGTTCGCAGTTCAAGCCGTTGAAGCACACGCTTTCAGGCCGGGACGAGAAAACGCTGATGAAACTCATCGTGGATCAGGCGAGTCAGAAAATCATAGGGATTCATATTGTCGGCGGCGATGCCCCGGAAATTGTCCAGGGATTCGCCATTGCGGTAAGATCCGGACTGACCAAGCAACATTTCGATTGTACGATTGGCATACACCCCACGGCCGCCGAGGAACTGGTGACCATGAGATCACCTATACAGGGATGAATAACGGAGATCGCTTTATGCGGAAAGTACATCACGAACGGGTTCTGCGCCTGATCATTGCAGCCATGCTGATGATTCCGGGCGCCTTGGCAATGGCCAAATCGGTCAAGCTTGAGCCTCTGGACAGCGAAGGTAAAAGAACCTGGATCATCGAACTGGCTGATCCGGCTGTCGTTCAGTTTGACGGCAAAAATGCGGTTATGCCGCGCGCCAATGCGCTCGCAGCCACCGCTCCGGGAAAGACCCCCAAGCGCCTGGATCTGCTCAGCCCGCAGGCTGTGGCTTATGGTGAATACCTGGATGAGCGTTTGCAGCAGTTTCTTGCAAGCACAGCACAAGTGACTGGAGGAGCCCCGGAAATTCGGGCCCGCTACAAAAATCTGCTCAACGGGGTGGCGCTCAGGCTGACCGAAGCACAGGCGGAGCGGGTACGCGGCCTGCCGGGCGTCAAAAACCTGTTTCCCAATGAAATTCATCACATCGAGACCGATGCAGGCCCGGTTTTGATCGGCGCTGCCAAAATTTGGAACGGTGAGGACGGCCTGCCTTCCGCCCAGGGAGAGGGTGTCGTTATCGGCATCGTCGACACCGGCATTAACTGGGATCATATTTCTTTCCAGGATCCGGCCCCGGACGGCTACGATCACGCCAACCCCTTCGGTCAGCAACTGGGCCTGTGCAGCGAGACGGAAGTGCTGTGCAATGACAAGCTCATCGGTGTTTATGATTTTACCGATGAAGGCAGCATGGGCAAGGACACGGTTTTCCATGGCAGCCTGGTGGCCAGTATCGCTGCTGGTAATCGGTTCAATGTCACTCTGGAGGGCGTAATTACCCCAATGCAGGGTGTTGCCCCCCGCGCCAATATCGTCGCTTACAAGGTCTGTCGTGAGGATGACCCGGATACCCCGGATGAAGATGAAGAAGGCTGCGCATCGGTAGACATTATCGAGGGCTTGGAGCAAGCCCTGACCGATGGTGTAGATGTGGTGAACCTGTCCATTGGCGGCGGTTCGTTCAGTCCCTGGAATCCCTATGACCAGCTGTTTCTGGATTTGAGAAATGCCGGGATTTTTGCCGCTACTTCGGCCGGTAATGGCGGGCCAGCACCGGCTTCTGTTACCAATCCAGGACTGGCGCCCTGGCTGCTGGGCGTGGCGTATGCCACCCACACGCGCCTGATCGGCGCCCGGTTGGAGGATCTTTCCGGCGGTAGCAGCGCACCTCCACAAGACATCGCCGGCCAGGGCCTTAACCCGGTAAACGGTGTTAATGGCATCGGACCGGTGGATATCGTATTTGCAGGTGATTTCGGGCACCCCCTGTGCGGTATTGGTGAGCCTGAATTGGGCCCCAGTTGCGCTGACAACACGGGTGCGACCAATCCGTTTGCGCCCGGCACTTTCAATGGCGAGATCGTTGTGTGTGAAAGAGGCGATTACGGCAGAGTGGAAAAAGGCCTCAATGTTATGCAGGCCGGAGCGGGCGGCTACATCCTGATCAACTCGGAAGAATTTGGAGAAGGCCTCCGCCTGGACAACCATTGCATTCCAGGCATTCACGTGGGTTATGCAAAGGGCGTGGAACTGAAATCCTGGCTGACTTCTGGTACCGGCCATCGGGGCACGATCGGCCCTTTCGGGCTTTCCTATGAAAGCAGTGTGGCGGATATTATCGCTGATTTCAGTTCGCAGGGACCCAATGCGGCGGTCCCCGGTACGCTGGTCCCAAACATCACTGCACCAGGCGTTGCGGTCCTGGGGGCGGGCAAAGAAGATGATGACATGGTGAGCTCCACCGGTACTTCATTCGCATCTCCCCA
>JADFKH010000120.1 GCA_022565025.1 Pseudomonadota bacterium | reverse complement strand
TTTCAGCCATCAATTTTTTGGCCAGACGCTGACGAAACAATTGAGCGTAAGGCGGCCGGTTGAAGGATCGGTCGACAACAACTCCGGCCGGGAAATATAGGCACTGTGCGGCAGATCGCCCGAATAGAAAACCAGCCGGTTGAATTTTGCCGGCACTTTTTGCAGCAAGTCGGCGGCTTCGTTGGATTCGGTCATGTAGCAGGGTGGGTCGCGGAACATCTGAAAGCGTTCGCGCAGGATATCCAGCCCGGCATCAGGGTCGTCCCGCTGCATCGGGGTGACTTTCTCCCAGAATGACTGGTCCTTCCAGCGGTAAAAGCCGGTACCGCCCAGTTCCGGTTTGTCGAACAGGTAGAGCAGCGCTGCGAAGTTATCCCGCCCGGTCTCCAGGCGGGGGTCGGTGTGGCAGAGCCGCTGCACCCAGGTAAAGTCTTCCGGCTGCAGCGTGGCCAGCGAAAACTGGGTATGGAAATCGATGTCTCCCCGGCAGAACGAAAACAGCCGACTCATCTCCAGGCGTACAAAGCGGTTGAGCGGGGCCACCCACTGATTGTCTACCGGCAGGACCACTCCGGGGTAGGCGCGTTCAAGCATGATGAATTCGTCAGCGTGTGCGCTGGCGTAGTCCACCAACTCCCGGGGGTTGAGCAGAAAATCATCGATCACAACACCGTTGAAGCCATCGCCTATTTCAGCCACCTCGATGACCAGTTGCGGGTTGATTTCCAGTTTCATTTCCTGTGCCTGTTTGCGAGCGAGTTCTTACGCTGCAGTATGATCAGCTGGGGCAACTTTTTCCACCGCGTCTTGTAGCAGCACGACAAGTCGGGCAAACTCTGTGCCCGTCCAATAGCAACAGATATCGTATTTAATGCAGACGCAGACTGCGCCCAGTGGCAGCGACCCGATCAAGGACCTGTACGACCGTGCCCTGAAAAAGTTTAAGGCAGGTCATGCCCGCGAAGCAGACATGATTTGCCGGCGGGCCATGCCCGTTTATCGCAAAGACCCCAACATCATGTGCTTGTTGGGTGAAATCAGCCTGCAGCTGCGCCGCCCCCAGGAAGCTCAGACCTGGTATGGCAAGGTGCTGAAGAATTTCAATGATTTCCCGCGCGCCCTGGAAGGTATGGGCCTGGCATTGCTGGCAGATAGCCGGCCCAAAGAGGCCGTGGACTTTCTCCACAAGGCAGTCGATGCCGCTCCCAAGCGCTCAATGACCCACACAGCGCTCAGCCGGGCACTGGCGGAAGCTGGCCATGCGGCTGAGTCTGAACGGGCACTCAGGAAAGCATTGACGCTCGATCCAAGGAAAGCTGCCCTGGCAGAGGCTGAGCAAGCGCAACTCAAGGGCCGCCTGGAGCAAGCTGAAAAGATATTGCGTGACAGCCTTGCCCGGGATCCGGACAATCCGCAGGCGCTGCGGATGCTTGCCAACCTGGCGCTGGACGCCAATCGTTTCAAAGCTGCCCACAGGATGCTGCAGCGTGCGGTTGAGCTGAATCCGGCTTTTGCCTTGGCCTGGAATGACCTGGCCAACCTGTACATGAAACAGGACCGTTATGAAAAAGCCCTGGAAACGGTCCAGCGCGCCATCGACGTCGATGCAAAAATGGCGCACTCCTACGTGATGCGCGGCAATATCCTGACCAAAGCCCAGCGGCATGAAGAAGCACTGCTTGCCTATCAGCAGGCACTGGACGTGAATCCTGCCAATCCCGGGGCCCTTTCCGGTATGGGTCATGTGCTGAAAACCATTGGGCGGCAAGACGAATCAATCGAAGCCTACCGCCAGTGTATCGCGGCTCACCCCTCATTCGGAGAAGCCTACTGGAGCCTCGCCAACCTCAAGACATTTAAGTTTGATGAAGAAGAAGTCAAAGTGATGGCGGCGATGGTCGAGGAGAAAACCCTTCACGATGAGCCGAAAATAAACTTCTACCTCTCGCTGGGCAAGCATTATGAAAATGAGAAAGACTATAAACGGGCTTTCGAGCAAATTCGGCTTGGCAACGAACTGAGGCGAGGTCACGAAATCTATGATCCGGTGCAGACCCAGGTGATTCACGACCGAATCATCAAGGTGTTCCAGCCCCAATTCCTGGCGAGCCACGATGGCTGGGGCGACCCCGACCCCTCACCCATACTGGTGGTGGGCCTGCCCCGCTCCGGTTCCACGTTGATCGAGCAGATCCTGGCCAGCCACAGCATGGTGGAAGGCACCATGGAACTGCCCGATCTCAGCCGCAGCATTGGTGAGTTGAACAAGAGCAGCAAGGGCAAGGCGGAATATCCTGAGACCGTATTGAATCTTGATCAGGAACAGATTCGTGCCCTCGGCCAGGGCTACCTGGAATCTACCAGGCGCTACCGCACGGACAAGCCGCATTTCATCGATAAAATGCCCAATAATTTTGCCAGCATCGGCTTTTTGCACCTGATCCTGCCGAACGCAAAGGTGATCAACGCCCGGCGCCACCCACTGGACAGTTGCCTGGGTTGTTACAAGCAACTGTTCTTCAAAGGGCAGTCCTGGACTTACGATCTGTTTGAGATTGGTCAGTATTACCTGCAGTACCAACGCATCATGGACCACTGGCACGAAGTATTACCGGGGAAAGTGCTGGACGTGCACTACGAGCAGTTGGTGCTGGACCAGGAAACCCAGACCCGGCGCATGCTTGAATACCTCGGCCTGCCATGGGAAGACCAGTGCCTGCGTTTTTACGAGACCGAACGGGCCGTCAACACGGCCAGCTCGGAACAGGTGCGCCAGCCCATCTACACCGATGCCCTGAATTTCTGGCGCCACTACGAATCCCAACTGGGCGAGTTGATTGAAATCCTGGAGCCCTTGCTCAGGCAGGCAGATAATCAAAAATAAAAGTGATCCGGTCCTCGGTCCCACTGTTCATTACGCTGTGGTTGCGCTGGTTGTTGATCTCGTAGGCCTGGCCCACCTCGAGGCGGAGGGGGCGGCCGTTGACCATGAAGCGCACGCCGGCGTTGGTGGTCAGCGGTATGTGGATGCGGTGACTGTGGGTGAAAGATCGGTGGGTGTCCCGGTGCGGTGCCCGACGACGCCTGGTGGTTTTCTGCCGACGACACCGACTGGGAGCAGTGGGCGGTTTTCGGTGAGATGACCTGGCATATATCGGACAGGTGGGACGCCACGGCGGGTTACCGCTGGTTCAAGCGCACCATGGACAAGACCTATTTCGTCCAATTACCACAATTCAACCTGACGGACGAGGGTATTTCCAATCCGAGCAGCGATGAAAAAGATGGCTTTCCCAAGTTCAGCCTGGCCTGGAACCTCACTGACGACAGCATGATTTACGGCTTGTATTCGGAAGGCTTCCGGCCTGGTGGCACCAACCGTAACCGCGGCATACCGTTCTTTCCGAGCCAGTACGACGCCGATACACTCAAGAACATTGAATTGGGCAGCAAGAACACATTTTTGGATGGCAGGGTCCGTTTGAATGCCACCTACTTCGATATGTCCTGGGATGACTTTCAGCTCGAAGTGGTTGATCCCAGCAGCCGTCCCTGCGGCTCGGATAATGCTCCGCCCGCACCTGCATGTGGCCAACCATGGCAGAAAGTCGTGGCCAATGTGGGCAACGCTTCTTCCAAGGGACTGGAAATTCAGTTCGATTTTGCGGCCAGTGAGAACTTAACGCTCGGCGGCAATGCAACCTGGCTGGATGCGACGTTGGATGACGACGTGGAAATCGGTGTATTGGTGCCCGCGGGGTCGAGACTGCCGCTTTCACCGGAATTCAAGGGTTCCATGTATGCCCAGTACGAATGGCCGGTGGACTGGTTCAATGCGCACAATGCCTGGATCAGGCTGCAGTGGAGCTACACCGGCGACATGCTGAACCAGGTTGAACCGCTGACCCTGGCTGACGGCCCGTCTCCCCAGATAAAACAGTCTGCATATGACATTGGCGACCTGAGGTTCGGTGTTGACTCCTCCAGTTGGAGTGTGCAGTTGTATGTTAATAATCTTACCGACGAGCGTGCTGTACTGTTCGCCAACCCGTACGAGATGGATTATTTCTTCGGCCGTTCGAGAGTCACGGTCAACCGTCCCCGCGAATTCGGCATCCGCTGGATCCAGCGCTTCGGACGATAATCAAGGACTCAAAGCAAGACCGAAACGGGGCCTTCGGGCCCCTTTTCTTTTTAATGATTGCCTGGAAATGGCCTTGGCCAGGAGACCGCATGTTCAGAAAGGCCAGACCTCCACACCGTCGCGAAACGGCCGCGCATTGTGTACGCCCTGTGGAAATTCGGCCGGTGGATAGTATAGGCTAACAATGGAGGATTTATGAATAATAAAGCCACATCCATCCGCTGGCGGGTACTGGGAATCCTTGTATCCGTCAGTTTTGTCTCCTACCTGCTCCGGTCCAATGTTTCCATTGCCGCACCGGCCATGATGGCCGACCTGAGTCTGACGGAGATTCAGTGGGGCTGGATCCTGGCGGCATTCACCGCCGGTTATGCGATATTTCAGTTCCCCGGCGGCATACTGGGTGACCGCTTCGGTCCACGGCGGATGCTTACCGCCATTGCCGTCTTGTGGTGCATCCTGACTATCGCGACCACCCTGGTACCTGGGCAGGAGACAGCATCGACCGGGCTGATCATTGTTTCACTGCTACTGGTCCGATTCCTGGTTGGCGTGGTTCATGCCCCGATTTTCCCGGTCATGAATGTCAGCATCATGCGCTGGTTCCCGGTCGGTGGTTGGGCTTTCCCTACCGGCCTTTCCAGCACCGGCCTGACGCTGGGCTTTGCGGCCACGGCACCGGTCCTGGCATGGATGATCACGCAGTACGGCTGGCGGCTTTCCTTCATTATCCTGTCGCCGTTCGGTTTCCTGGTGGCAGCGCTGTGGTGGTGGTACACGCGTGACTGGCCGGCGGACCACCCCGCGATCAACCAGGCGGAAGTCGATCTGATCCGGGGCAACCGTTCATTCGGCCCGGATGATGAAGATGCCCCTCCGGCCTGGTGGCGCGTGCTCAAGAACCGAGACGTGATCCTGCTGATGCTCAGCTATTCCTGCATGAATTACGTTTTCTACGAAGTGTTCAACTGGTTTTTCTACTACCTGGTTGAGGTCAAGCAATTCAGTATCCAGGCGGCGGGGTTCGTCACTTCCAGCCAATGGATTGCCGGCGCAGTGGGCGCCGCACTGGGCGGCTGGGTCTGTGACAAGCTCTGTAAACGACTGGGTCTGCGCTGGGGTTGCCGCTGGCCTGTCATTGTCGGCATGGTCGCCTCCGCCGCGTTGCTGATCGTCGGGGCCATGCATTCCAGCCCCTGGGTGGCGGTTGCCATGCTGGCCCTGTGTTTCTTTTTCAACCAACTGACTGAAGGCGCTTTTTGGGCAACCAGCATCGCGATCGGCGGCATTCATGCCGGAGCAGCCGGCGGTGTCCTGAACACCGGCGCCAACATCATGGGCATTTTCAATGCCATACTGGTGCCTCTGTTCGCCCATGCATTCGGCTGGACTTTTGCCATCGCATCGGGCGCCATCTTCGCCCTCATTGGAGCCACCCTGATGTTATTTGTTCGAGCAGATCGCCCGCTTGATAGCGCTGATTGAACGGTGATGATTGTTCTGCAAGGACACAGAAACACTATTTCCTGAACTGGTTTTGAGAGTAGAATTGATGGTTTCGCGATGCTGCCATCAGTCCAATTGGAGGAAATTCATGAGCGCTGCCTCTCCACCGGGAACCCGTCAATGGCAAAGCAGTGACCAACGTCACCACCTGCACCCGTTCACGGATCACAAGGCCATGGCTGAACAGGGTGGGTCCCGGATCATCACCCGCGCCGAAGGCGTTTATATTTACGATTCCGAAGGCAACAAAATTCTGGATGGGATGGCTGGCCTGTGGTGCGTGAATCTCGGTTACGGCCGCCAGGAACTGGTGGATGCGGCTGCAGCACAAATGCAGGAGCTGCCTTATTACAATAACTTTTTCCAGTGCACCCACCCGCCCGCGATTGAACTGTCCAAATTGCTCAGTGAGCTCAGTCCCGGGAATTTCAATCAGGTGTTCTTCACCGGTTCCGGTTCCGAGGCCAATGACACTCAGGTGCGCCTGATCCGGCATTACTGGGCTCTGCTGGGCCGGCCAGACAAAATGACCATTATTGCCCGCAAGAACGCTTATCACGGTAGTACCATCGCCGGGGCCAGTCTTAGTGGCATGAGCGCCATGCATGAACAAATGCGCTTGCCGGTTCCGGGCATTGTACATATCGAGCAGCCCTACCAGTTTGCACTGGGTGCGGACATGTCACCGGCCCAATTCGGTTTGCAACAGGCCCGGTTGCTGGAGGAGAAAATCCTGGAGATCGGCGTTGATACGGTCGCCGCCTTCATCGCTGAACCGGTGCAGGGTGCTGGCGGCGTAATCATTCCCCCGGACAGCTATTGGCCGGAAATCCAGCGAATCTGTGACGAATACAACATCCTGCTGGTTGCCGATGAAGTGATCACGGCCTTTGGCCGACTGGGTGAGTGGTTTGGTTCTTCGCATTTTGGCATCAGGCCGGACTTGATCTCAATTGCCAAGGGCGTCACTTCCGGTTATTTGCCACTGGGTGGTGCGCTGGTCAGTGACCGTGTTGGCGAGGTGATCATCAACAAGGGTGGTGAATTTGCACATGGCTTTACGTACTCTGGGCATCCTGCTGCCTGTGCCGTGGCCCTGGCCAGTCTGCGGATCATGCGCGATGAACACATTGTCGAGCGTGTCAGGGAGCGCACAGCCCCTTATTTCAAGCAACGCTGGGCCACGCTGGCCGAGCACCCGATCGTGGGTGAAGCACGCAGCCTGGGCCTGATGGCTGCGATCGAAATCGTTAAAGACAAATCAACCAGAGAGCGATTTCATAAAGACCAGGCCGCCGGTAGTCGTTGCCGTGATTTTTGCGTGGACAACGGTCTCATCATGCGTGCCGTGGGCGATACCATGATCGTTTCACCACCGCTGGTGGTTGAAGAGCGGCATGTGGACGAGTTGGTGGATATAGCCTGGCGATGCCTGGACCTGACCGCAGAATCACTGGAGGCAAGCTGATGAGCGGGCATAAGGGTTGGGACAATGCTTTTACCGCCACCGACCTTTACGGTACGGTCGAGGGGTCACCGTCGTATGCGGGCGCACTGAGCTTCATGCGCCGCAAGTACACGCGCGACCTCGCGGGCGTGGATGTAGCGGTGACCGGTATTCCGTTGGACCTGGCCACCACCAACCGCCCGGGCGCACGCTTCGGACCGCGCGCCATTCGTGCGGTTTCTCCTGGTATCAGCTGGGCACGGCCCTGGCCCTGGGATTTCGATCCCTTCGACCGCCTGGCCGTGGTGGACTACGGCGATTGCGAATTTGATTACGGTGAGCCCGAAACCATCGTGCCGTTCATCGAAAAACACATTGCCAAAATCCTTGCAAGCGGGGCCGCCAGCCTGGTCCTGGGTGGTGACCACTTTGCGACCTACCCGGTACTGAAAGCCTACGTTGCGCATCACGGCCCGCTCTCACTGGTTCATTTCGACGCTCATTCCGATACCTGGAGCGAAAAAACCAAACGCCTGGATCACGGCACCATGTTCTACCACGCGGTGAAGGACGGCCTGGTGAATGACAAACATTCGGCTCAGATCGGCTTGCGAACCACCAACGACGAACCGATGGACTTCAATATCCTCGATGCCCGCTGGATCCAGGAGTACGGGCCCCGGGCGGCTGCCAAAAAAGTGCGTGGGATTGTCGGCGACAACAAGGTGTACCTGACTTTTGACATTGACTGCCTTGATCCTTCTTATGCACCGGGAACCGGCACGCCCGTCTGTGGCGGCCTGTCCACGTTTCAGGCATTGGAAATTATCCGGGGCCTGGAAGGTATCAATGTCGTGGGGATGGATATCATGGAGGTCGCGCCGGCCTATGATGTGGGCGAGATTACGGCCCTTGCAGGCGCCAGCCTGGCCGCCGAATTCCTGTGCCTGTTTGCGGCGAATCCACATCGCCAGAACAAGGCATGATCGCCGGGGGCAACCGGCCACTGATCGGCGTCGTTTCCGACCGTCGCATGCAGGGCGAACACGCTTTCCATATGGTAGGTGAAAAATACCTGCAGGCCCTGGCCGATGGATCGGATGCAAACCCGGTGGCCCTGCCTTCCCTGGCGGAGGGCTTTGACGTGCTGGATATCATCGACCGGCTGGACGGCCTGTTCCTGACCGGCAGCCCGTCCAACCTGGAACCGCACCACTACCTGGGCGAGGCCAGTGTACCGGGCACCTGGCATGACCCCGAACGTGACCTGGCTGCACTGGCGCTGATCCCGGCTGTGATCCGGGCTGGTATGCCCCTGTTTGC
>JADFKH010000119.1 GCA_022565025.1 Pseudomonadota bacterium | reverse complement strand
CATGGCGCCGCCGGCGTGATGCAATACCGCGACGATGGTTACCTGCCGCAGGCGCTGTTGAATTACCTGGTCCGGCTGGGCTGGTCACACGGTGATCAGGAAGTGTTCAGCCTGATTGAGATGATCGAAAAGTTCGACATCCGTGATGTCAACCGCAAAGCCTCAGTCTTCAATACCGGTAAACTGGACTGGCTGAACCAGCATTACATCAAAAACCTGCCGCGTGAGGAGGTGGCAGTCCACTTGCGGTGGCATTTCAAACAGGCGGGCCTGAACCCCGAAAACGGCCCGCCACTGGCAGATCTGGTCGGGGTGCAGGCAGACCGGGTCAAAACCCTCCGGGAAATGACGGAACAGAGCCGCGTTTTCTATGAAAATTTTGATCAGTTTGATCCCGGGGCCGCGAAGAAACACTTAAGGCCCGTGGCCGAGAGACCCTTGCGAGCCATCGGCAGCCGGCTTGCCGACCTCTCCATGTGGGAGCCTGAACGCCTGGATGCAGTAGTGCGATTGACCGCAGAGGAACTAGAGGTGGGTATGGGCAAGATCGCCCAGCCCCTGAGAGTGGCCTTGACCGGTACCGCCGTATCACCCTCTATCGACAAAACGCTTTGGCTCACCGGCCGCGACCGAAGCTTGGCCCGCATCGACCGCGCCCTGGAATACGTGCAGAACCGCGCCGCAGCCAAATGAGTGATGCCTCGTGCGGTTAATTAGCTTGAAGTAATTTTCCGCTAAAGACGCTAAAGACGCAAAAATTTGATGGTGTTTCAAATGCCCCCCATGACAAACTGATAAATCAGTTACTACGATTCAATCACGAAAAATCGTGACTTAAAAAATCGATTCAAACAGAAACTCTGATCAGCTTAAAATAACCAGAGCCAAAAATATTTAGCGTCTTTAGCGTCTTTTGGTGCGTCAGGTTAAGCCTGGCCTTTCCTGCAATCTGAAAGGAGGTTGCCATGTAATTGCTGGTTAGATATGTAGCTGCGGTCTGTCGTGCGGAGGTAACGAAGCACGGGAAGCGAGGCCGGTCCGGGTGGAAAGCCCGGGCGAAAGCGGGAGACCGCTGGACAGCGAAGCTGTGAGCCGTAAGCCGTAAGGTTGAACCGGGTTCAGCCTCGAAACGCAAGTTATGGGTGGCCAATCTGTCAAATGGGATGAAGCCAGCACGGCCCGTGAAGCAACCAGCAGGTGCAGCGGGTCGGCCCATCGGGGTGGTAGCGGATGGCGCGTAGCGAAGGAAAGGTCGAGGAACCTGAGAGACCCGGCAGGCTGGGGTTCGTAACCCGGAGGCAGCAGGGGAATCCATAACCCTGTGCGCTGGTCGGTCGGGAGTCGGAGGGGTCCATAGTAGCGAGGAAGCGGAGTAACGCCCGTGGAGCGAAGGGGCCCTGCTGTTGTCATGTTGAGTTCTCTTAGAGGAGACATTTCGCGTGTCGGAGAAAAACCGAACCAGACTGGAACGAAAGTACATCCCACTGCCTGAAGCCTTTGCGGTGAACGGCACGGGACTACCGGAAGCAGTCTTCAAACTGAGGAAGCGACTTTACATCAAAGCGAAGCAAGAGCCGAAGTTTCGGTTTTACGCATTGTATGACCGGATCTATCGGCGTGACGTGCTTGTGGCAGCGTGGGACCGGGTAGCCGCCAACGACGGCAGCCCGGGCGTGGACGGGGTCAGTGACATCAAGACATCTACCCAAGGTGCTGAGGGATTTGTGGACGACCTCCACAACACCCTCAAAGCCAAACGCTACCGCCCACAAGCTAAACGTCGGAGCCAGCGACCCTACCGTCCACCGGAAGGGGTGTCATGGTACACGCATCTTTTGCCAGCAATTGGGTTTGGTGCAACTATGACGGCGATGCTCTATTGCGATAGCATGGTAGTGAAGGCAACAGGAAAGCGTAGTGCGGGAAAACTGCATGCTGCGTTTGACGAGGGGGACCAAGGGGTAACCTTGGTCCCTACTCTACCGTCTTTTGCGGAAAACAATTACAGTCCCAATGAAGTCGCTTATATCTACGGACAATCGCCATGTCGAAAGTTGAACGACTTTATCATTTGCATAACATTCTGAACCAGCGGCGGACACCCATTTTGCGCCAAGACCTGATGGAGCGGCTGGAGTGTTCGCAGGCGACCATGTATCGCCTGGTGGGTGAATTGCGGGATTTCCTGGGAGCACCAATCGAGCAGGACCCGGACACCCGGGGATTTTTTTACGATCGCAGTTATGATCAGCCGTTCGAGCTCCCTGGTATCTGGATCAGCCCGGGGGAGCTGCAGGCGCTGCTGACGGCCCGCCAGGTGCTGGGCAATGTGCAGCCCGGTTTGCTTGAAGGAGAACTGGAGTCCCTGCAGGGGCGGATCACTTCCCTGTTGCAGCAAAAAGGCGTGGAGCCGGAAATGGGTGATGCACGAATACACATCCAACACGTGGCAGGCAGAGCGGTGCCGGCAGCTATGTTCCAAGATGTTCTGGCTGCGCTGTTTCAACGCCAGCAATTGAAGATCCGTTACCATGGCCGCCGACGTGACGAGGAGAGCGAGCGCGTCGTATCGCCGCAGCGTCTCACGCAGTACCGCAATTCCTGGTACCTCGATGCCTGGTGTCACCAGGCGCACGGTCTGCGCAGCTTTGCACTCGAGCGGGTACGTGAACAGACCCTGTTGGCTGAGCTGGCCCGGGAAGTCAGCCAGGAAGAGCTTGCAGGACATTTTGACCAGTCTTATGGTATTTTTTCCGGACCTGCCGAGCACCTGGCCGAATTGCGGTTCACCCCGGAAATGGCGCGTTGGATCGCAGAGGAAAACTGGCACCCCGACCAGCAGGGCAGCTTCGAGACCGATGGTTCCTGGCTGTTGAAATTGCCGTTCAGCAACTCGCGTGAACTGGTCATGGACATACTGCGCTACGGCCCGGAGGTTGAAGTGATGGCGCCAGACTTTCTGCGTGATGCCGTTGCACAAGCAGCCCGCAAAACAGCAAAGCTGTACCGCTAATGTAGCAACCCCTGATTAAGGCGGTTATAATTTTCCACGTCCTCAGCGGAAAAATTACTCAGCCAAAACAGCCTTGGCATGCCTTCTCATGCTTTGAGAATGGCTTGTGTTCTCCTGTACTCATTATTGCAGGAGAGCCAACCATGATCCACCCAGTATTGATGTTCCTGGCACCGGACAATGCTGCAACGCAGGGCCTGACGCAAGCGACTCTCCGAACGCCACCTGCATACCCGTCGCAGGCAACTGCGCCGGGCCCTGTTGCAGCACCATTGCAGTTGAAATCGGTAAAATTTATCGCCTCAGTACTTGGCAATGCCGCTGGCTTCGCCAGTTTCATTGCTGGCTGCTGGCTATGCCTGCAGCTAATGGGGGCTTTTTTATAGGCGCGCCCCTACACGTGCTTCCCGCCGGTCCAGCCGCCTTGGGCCAGTAGATTCTCCCCCATTTCCCGGGGCGACTCCTCCAGGTCTGTTGCCATGGAATCGTTCCAGCGGTTGAGAAAGCCGTAGAGGCAGACCGCGCCGAGGATCTGGACGATTTGATCTTCTGACCAGTGTTCCTTCATGCGCGACATCATGGCGGCATCTACATTATTGGGAACTGCGCCGGCGGCGAGGGCAAAATCGAGAGCAATCCGTTCGGCTTCGCTGTACAAGGGGCTGGTCTGGTAAACCCAGATCGCAGCCAGTTTTTCCTGCTCGATGCCATGAATCTTCGCCGCCACCAGCGAGTGAGCCTCGCAATACTGGCAACCGGCCGCACGGCTGGCAAAGTGAGCGATCAGGCGCATAAAACCCAGGTCGACAGCGCCATCAGGGTCCATCACGGCCTTGGTCAGTTCGCCAAAACCCCTGACCATCTTCGGCATGCGTTGCATGGTCAACAGGCTGTTGGGAACAAAACCAAGGATATGCTCGAAAATCGCAAAGTCTTCTTTCAGTTCCGGCGTTGTATCTGCCGGCAGAGGATCAAGATGGGCCATATCAATTACCTAGGCGGCTTGCGCCTTGCTGGCGGAGACTTTTACCGGTCCGTTCAGCAGGGCATCGCGGGTAGCATCAATCAGCAGGTCGATTTCTTCGCTGGTGATGTTGAAATGCGGTGTGTAGCGCAGAGAATTCTCTCCGCCGTGGATCACGTTGATTCCCTTCATGCGCATGTACTCCTCGATGGAATCGGCACCGCAGGATAGGTAGCGTTTGCTGTCCAGTTCCATACTGAAGAGCAGACCGGTTCCCTGGATGCCGGTAATCCGGTTGCCAAGTTCCTGCTGGAGTGTCCGCAACCTGGTCAGGAATTCTTCACCACGTTGCCGGATGTTCTGCCGCAATTCGGGCGTCAGTAGCTCAAGGACTGCACAGGCAACGTCCAATGCACGTGGATTTGTTGTCATGGTATTGCCGTAGACACCTTTGCGGTAAAGTTTCGCCGCCCGACCGGTCATGGCCAGCACCGACATCGGATACTGGCCGGCGTTCAGGGCCTTGGAGTAGGTTTCCATGTCCGGAGCTTGCGCTGTTTCGAACCCCGGGTAATCAATAATCGACAACACCCCATGGGCGCGCAGGCCTGCCTGGATGGAATCCACCAGCAGCATGGAACCGTGTTTGCGGGTCAGTTCCATTGCGACGTCGTAAAACTCACGATTGATGGCGAACCCCGGATTGCCTTCGCCCATCACCGGTTCAAAGAAAAATGCTTCGATGAAAACCCGGTTGGATTCCGCCCAGTTGAATACCTGCCGCAGTTGCTGGAAGTCATTGGGTTCAACGGTGATCAACTTGTCCCGGTCACGAAACGTGGCAAGATGTTTGCTGTAGTTCGCCCGGGTGGAATCAGAGAATTGGCCGGGGCGGTCGGTACGTCCGTGAAAACTGCCTTTCAGGCTGAGAATTCTGATCTCTTTGCCGGCATAACGCCCGCCGGGATCGGTCATCAGCTTGGCGTTGATGTCAGAGATTCTCGAGGCAACGGTCACCGCTTCGGAACCGCTGTTGAGGCACATGAACCGGTCAAATGGACAGGAGCCTTTAGTGTGACCAATTTCTTTGCGCAGGCTGTCGATGAAGTTCTTCTGGCTGATGTTCGGCGTCATCACGTTGGCCATGACATGCTTGCGAGCGAGTACGTTCAACACAGCTTCGGGCGCGTGGCCAAAGCCCATCATTCCATAACCGCCGGAATCATGCAGTACGGCGCCTTTGAGGGTCACGATCCAGGGGCCGCTAGCGGTCAGCGCAACGAAGGGATTGATGGCATCATCGGCATAGAAATTAACGTAACCCGATTGGATTTCCTGGATCTGACTGGCCTCATCCATTGCCAGCAGCGCCGGTTCGTCCTCGCGCAAGCGCAGGAACATAGGGTGTGCGTTCTCGATGGCATCGGTCAGGTGTTTATCCGTCTTGGCGAAAGACAAAATAACCTCGTCGGGCAGGCCAGTTGTCCGGGCGGGACCACCATGGTTCCGCATTTCATTCAAGAGTTCGATGATGGTCATAAAAACACCCTTTCTAGTCGGGATCAGAGAGCCATGTCCGGTCAAGGCATTTCTCTGTACTCAGGCGCTTGGCCAGGAAATGCTTCTCTGACCCCATTTGGTGCCACTTGGTGAAAACTAAGGCGCCACAATAGCACAGGATGCATGGAGTTTAGAACCCAAAGCAGCGTATTACCGGTGCTGATCCAGGGCCCAGTTGACGTGCTCACGCACGAGGTCTGAAGGGTGTTGACTGGCGGCCTGCAACGCTTTGATAACTTCTTTGGAATAGGGCCCGTTGCCCAACGCTACGGCTATATTTCGCAGCCAGCCGATGTAGCCGGTACGGCGGATGGCGCTGCCCTCGGTGCGTTGTAAAAATTCTTTCTCGGACCAGGAGAACAGCTGCAGCAGATCACTTGAATCCAGCCCTTCTCGCGGCACAAAATCAGGCTCTGCACTGTACTTTGCAAAGCGGTTCCACGGGCAGACTGCCTGGCAGTCGTCGCAGCCAAAAATCCGGTTTCCTATCTGCGACCTCAATTCGACGGGAATGGAGCCGCGCGATTCAATCGTCAGGTAGGAAATGCATTTTCTTGCATCCACCTGGTAAGGGCCGACAATGGCGCCAGTGGGGCAAATATCGATGCACCGGACGCAATCACCACAATGGTTTTTCACTGGTTGGTCCGTGGGCAGGGGGAGATCGGTGTATATTTCGCCAAGGAAGAACCAGCTGCCTGATTCGCGGTTCAGCAGATTCGTGTGTTTGCCGATCCAGCCCAACCCGGCTTTTTGTGCCAGGGCCTTTTCCAGCACAGGCGCCGAATCGACAAAAACCCGGTAGCCGAATTTGCCGGTCTCGCGCTCAATCCTGCTGCACAGTTTCTGCAGACGCTTCCTCATCACTTTGTGGTAGTCCCTGCCCAGCGCATAGCGTGATATCAGTGCTTTTTCCGGGCGTTTCATCAATTCTGCTGCCGCCGTGGCCTGTTCACTCAGGTAATTCATCCGCACCGAGATGACACGCACGGTACCCGGGATCAGTTCGCCAGGCCGGCTGCGCCGCGTACCATGACGCTCCATGTAAGCCATGCTGCCGTGGAACTTATTTTCCAGCCATGACAGGAGGCGGGCTTCATGGTCTTCCAGGCGCGTGTCGCAGATACCGATTTGCTGAAAGCCAAGCTCTTCGCCCCAGCGTTTAATCCTTTGGGCCAGCTGGGCCAATTGATTGGGCGATAGCTCATGTGCAGTTGAACCCGCACGCACATGAACTGACTGCTTACCTGTATTGTTGTTCACCGTTATAATTTCAGGAACCCCTGATTTATTCTGGACGAAGTAGATTGTGATCTAAAATGTTCAGAATCAAGGCGCGAATCGCACGTAATAGCTGGCTATTGCGAAGATTCGCAACGCAGAGGCTGGACATTTTAGACGCAAGGTACGAGTTCATGAATAGATCAGTGGTTCCTTAGATGGCTGTTGAAACTCAAAGATTGTATACCGCCGGACAGGTCCAGCGTCTGGATAAATGCGCTATTGAGGATCATGGCATCCCCGGAATCGATTTAATGGAACTTGCCGGTAGCAGTGTTTTCGAGCAGGCCAGGCTGAAATTTCCGCAGTTCCGGCACTGGCTGGTTTTCTGTGGCGGGGGTAACAACGGAGGTGATGGGTATATCGTTGCCCGGTTGGCACGCGAAGCCGGTTTGGATGTAGTGGTGTGCGCGCTCAAATCCATGGATTCCTTGTCTGGTGACTCCGCCACAGCTGCTTCACGCTGGCGCCAAGCAGGTGGTGAGACCCGCGCCTGGCCTGTGCTGGATATCGAGCCTTATGACCTTGTGGTGGATGCACTGCTGGGCACTGGCCTGGACCGGTCTGTGGCGGGTCATTACGGTGATGCCATTGAACTGATAAACCAGGCGGCGGCTGGCGTCGTTGCGGTTGATATTCCCTCGGGTCTGAATGCGGATACCGGGCAGGTAATGGGCAAGGCCATCGAGGCCGACCTGACAGTCACCTTTATCGGCCGTAAACGCGGCCTGTACACGGCGGACGGGCCGGACTTTGCAGGCCGCATCAAGTTTTCTGATCTGCAAACACCGGATGCCGTAAGGGATTCAATACTTGATTCTGGAATATTGATTCGCGAAAACATCATAAAGGAAAACTTGCCCCCCAGGCGCAGAAACTCCCACAAAGGATCCTTTGGCTGGGTACTGGGAGTAGGCAGCAACACCGGTATGAGCGGGGCTTTGCGCCTGTGCGGCGAGGCCGCCTTACGCAGCGGGGCAGGGAAAGTGACACTGGCGACCCATCCGGCACATGCGGCCTTGCTGAACCTGGCTTGCCCCGAACTGATGGTGCGTGGCGTCGAGCGACAGGAGCAGTTACAAAACCTTCTCCAGCAGGTTGATGTGGTCGTGACGGGCACCGGGCTGGGACGCGATTCCTGGTCTGAAGAATTGTTCAGGGTGTGCATGAAGACTCCGGCTCGGGTTGTCCTGGATGCTGATGGATTGAATATCCTGGCCGGCCTTTTTGCAGAAATGGCTGATGGGGATATTCCTCTCGGCAACTGGATCCTGACGCCGCATCCGGCCGAGGCGGGACGCCTGCTGGGAATACCGGCCAGCGAGGTTCAACACGACCGCGTAACGCGGGCGCAGCAATTGGCTCAACGCTATAACGCGGTTGTTGTATTGAAAGGCTGCGGCACCGTGATTGCCGACCACAATGGCCGCTATGCGATTTGTCCGCTCGGCAACCCGGGAATGGCCTCTGCCGGAAGCGGTGATGTCCTGGCCGGTGTGATTGCTGCGCTTCTCGCCCAGGGCCTGAGCCTGTGGGAAGCCGCGACTACCGGTGTGGTAGCGCACGCGTGGGCCGGTGACATCGCTGCCGGCCTGTTGGGTGAGCGGGGTATGCTGGCCTCAGATATCACGCAACAATTACCCAGGGTCCTGAACCCCGCATGAAACCGGCCCTAAGTGAGGCAGATTGGACACGAGGGGTGCCCGATGAAGCTTCCGTGGCCA
>JADFKH010000118.1 GCA_022565025.1 Pseudomonadota bacterium | reverse complement strand
ACAGACTTGGTTAAGGGGGGGGCCATTAACGGCAGGCTGCGCCTTGACTTGAATCTTTTGTGGGGCTCTTAATCGCCACTTAATATAGGACACTACACTTTGATGGCGAGAAGTAAAAGCAGCAAGCGATGGCTCGCAGAGCATTTCGACGACCCGTATGTGAAACTGGCGCAGAAAAAAGGATTGCGCTCCAGGTCGGCGTTCAAGCTGCTGGAACTGCAGGACAAGTACCAGTTAATCCGGCCGGGCATGATCGTGGTTGACCTGGGTTCAGCGCCCGGTGGCTGGTGCCAGGTCGCCCAGTCGCTGCTGGCAGACAATGGCCGCTTAATTGCGGTGGATATTCTACCCATGGAGCCTCTCCATGGGGTTCAGTTTATCCAGGGGGATTTCACGGAGGATGAGTCCTTGCATGCGCTGGAAGAAGCATTGCAAGGCAAGCGTGTTGATCTTGTGTTGTCAGACCTGGCCCCCAATATGAGTGGAATGGCTGCCACCGATCAGGCGAAGGCCATGTATCTTGCGGAATTGGCGCTGGAGTTCGTGCGGGCGGAGCTGAAACCTGGCGGTGATTTTTTGGTCAAATTATTCCAGGGTGAAGGATTTGACGGTTTTGTCCGTGAAGTCCGGTCTCTGTTTGGGCAGGTGCGGGTACGCAAGCCAAAGGCCTCACGGCCTCGCAGCCGGGAAGTTTATTTGCTGGCCCGGGACCGTCATGTGCAGTAAATTGACGATATGGTGGGACGCAGGACCGGCATGAAGCGGATGGCATAAACGCTTGAGGAAGCAGATTTGAATGACCTTGCTAAGAATTTACTGACCTGGGCGATCATTGCCATCGTGCTGGTTTCGATATTTAACCACTACGCGACTGTCAGTGATGTGCCGGATGCACTGACCTATTCGGAATTCCTGAACAATGTCCGTAACGGCAAGGTCAAAGAGGTTCATATCCAGAGTAACGACAGCGGTAATAAAATTTCCGGTCGTGGAGTGGATGGCAGTGAATTCCAGACCTTCGGTCCCCCGGACCCCAGACTGATCGATGATCTCATAGAGAACAAGGTTGATATAACCGCGGAGCCACCGGCCGAGCGGTCTATTCTGGTTGATTTGATCCTGGGGGTTGCACCGATTCTCCTGCTGATCGGTGTATGGGTCTATTTCATGCGCCAGATGCAGGGCGGTGGTGCCGGACGGGGTGCGATGAGCTTTGGTAAAAGTCGTGCCAAGTTACAGGGTGAGGACCAGGTAAAAGTGACTTTCGACGACGTCGCCGGCATCGAAGAGGCCAAGGAAGAAGTCGCTGAATTGGTTGAATTTCTGCGTAATCCTGGAAAATTTCAGAAACTGGGCGGGCACATCCCACGTGGCGTCCTAATGCTGGGATCGCCCGGTACCGGTAAAACCCTGTTGGCCAGGGCCATTGCAGGTGAGGCCAAGGTTCCATTTTTCTCAATTTCTGGTTCTGATTTTGTCGAGATGTTTGTCGGAGTCGGTGCATCGCGGGTGCGCGACATGTTCGACCAGGCAAAAAAACACGCTCCTTGTATTATCTTTATCGACGAAATCGATGCGGTGGGCCGGCATCGTGGCGCCGGGCTTGGTGGAGGTCATGATGAACGCGAGCAGACGCTGAACCAGTTGCTGGTGGAAATGGACGGATTCGAAGGTGGCGAAGGCGTTATTGTCGTCGCAGCGACGAACCGTCCGGATGTACTGGACCCGGCTTTGCTGCGGCCTGGAAGATTTGACCGGCAGGTCGTGATTCCGCTACCGGATATTCGCGGTCGCGAGGCGATCCTCAAAGTGCATTTGCGCAAAGTTCCGTTGGATGATGATGTAAAACCGAGAGTCACCGCCCGTGGCACGCCCGGTTTTTCCGGTGCCGACCTGGCCAACCTGATTAACGAAGCTGCTTTGTTTGCGGCCCGCGACAATGCCAAGGTAGTGGCCATGGAACACATGGAACGAGCCAAGGATAAAATCATGATGGGCACAGAGCGCCGGTCCATGGTGATGTCCGAGAAAGATAAGAAACTCACGGCATTTCATGAGGCCGGGCATGCCCTTGTCGGCAGGCTGGTGCCGGAACATGACCCGGTCTACAAGGTATCCATTATTCCACGCGGACGTACGCTGGGCATCACGATGTTCCTGCCCGAAGATGATAAGTACAGCATTTCCAAGTTGCAGCTCGAAAGCCAGTTGGCCAGCCTCTTCGGCGGCCGGGTGGCGGAAGAAATTGTGTTCGGTGCGGAACATGTGACGACGGGAGCTGCCAACGACATTGAAAGGGCTACCAGCATAGCGCGCAACATGGTGACAAAATGGGGTCTGACGGAGAAGTTGGGGCCGCTGACGTATGCGGAAGAGGAGGGCGAAATTTTCCTTGGAAGGTCGGTGACGCAAACCAAGCACATATCGGATGAGACGGCGCGGTTGATTGATGAG
Organism: Pseudomonadota bacterium; assembly: GCA_022565025.1. GTDB lineage: Bacteria > Pseudomonadota > Gammaproteobacteria > Xanthomonadales > SZUA-36 > JAJRRA01. Next base: position 6,089 of record JADFKH010000118.1, on the reverse strand, counting down.
GAAGTCAAGCGAATCGTGGAAGTCGCTCATCAAAGAGCCCTGGATCTGGTGAAAGCAAATCTTGACATCCTGCACCTGATGGCGGACGCGCTGCTTCGGTACGAAACCATTGACAGCGATCAGATCGACCAGATCATGCAAGGCCATGAGCCGGATCCGCCGGAAGATTGGGATGATGGTGACTCCGATGTTTTGGCAGGTGAAGCCAGTACCAATGACACAGACCAACGCCCGACAATCGGTGATCCGGCCGAGCAGGTGTAAGCCGCATATTGGTCCCAGCACTGAATTTCCCAGGTAAACCCCTTGCTCTGGACCGGAGCAGAGTGATGGGGATTCTCAATGTCACTGTTGATTCTTTTTCGGACGGCGGCTTGTGGATGGACGCGGACCAGGCCCTTCGCCATGCCGTGAATATGGCAGCGGCCGGTGCGGATATCATCGATATTGGCGGTGAGTCGACCCGGCCTGGTTCGCTGGCGGTCGAAGTGCAGCAGGAACTCGATCGCGTCATTCCACTGATTGAATCCATCGTAGCTGAGTGCGACATCCCGTTGTCTGTAGATACCAGTAAACCCGAGGTCATGGAGACGGCCGTAAGGGCAGGGGCTTGCATGATCAACGATGTATTTGCCTTGCGCTGCGAAGGGGCGCTTGAAATCGCAGCCACACTGGGTGTTCCGGTGTGCCTGATGCATATACAGGGCGGGCCGAGAGACATGCAATGTGATCCTGAATACGCAGACGTGGTAGGGGAAGTCAGTGATTTCCTGCTTGCCCGGGCAGATTGCTGCGAGTTGGCGGGAATTCCCAAGCAGAATATCATCATCGACCCGGGTTTCGGTTTTGGCAAGACTTTGCAGCACAATATCGATTTGTTTAAAGCCATTCCCGCTTTCGTTGCCACCGGTTACCCGGTTCTGGTTGGCATTTCACGCAAAACCATGTTGGGTCAATTGAGCGATAAAGCGGTTGATCAAAGGTTGGCCGCCTCGCTCTCGGCTGCTGTGCTGGCTGCGCAGGCGGGAGCAGCCATCATCCGGGTTCATGATGTTGATGAAACGGTGGATGCGTTGAAAATTGCAAGTGCACTTCAGTCGAGTTAGGGTCTGTAACAAAGTGACCTGGCAAGTTTAACCAGCGCCAAGACAGCATCGCTTCAGGACGGTAAAATTCGCTGATGAGTTTGAAATACTTCGGAACAGACGGTGTGCGCGGTCGCGTTGGTGAACATCCCATCACGGCAGACTTCATGCTGAAACTGGGGCGCGCCGCAGGGGTCGTCCTCGCCAGGGGCAGCAAGCGGTCGGTGGTCATAGGCAAAGACACCCGGATTTCTGGTTACATGTTTGAATCTGCGCTCGAAGCCGGTCTGGCCGCAGCGGGGGCCAACGTCTTGTTGCTGGGGCCAATGCCTACACCTGCCGTTGCGTACCTGACACGAACCCTGTATACCTGCGCTGGAATCGTGATTTCAGCGTCCCATAACCCCTTTGAAGATAACGGCATCAAGTTTTTCTCCGCGGACGGGGAAAAGCTCCCCCCCGAAACCGAGCAGGCCATTGAAGAGGAGCTGGAACGACCTTTTGTTACCGTGGATTCGGCACATATGGGCAAGGCCCAGCGAGTGGATGACGCGGCAGGTCGCTACATTGAATTCTGTAAGGGAACCATGCCTTTTGGGACCCTGCTGGGCGGCATGAGAATTGCCTTGGATTGCGCAAACGGCGCAACCTACAAGGTGGCGCCCTTGGTCTTCAGGGAACTGGGCGCTCGAGTTCACTTGATCGGCAACGAACCCGATGGCCTCAACATTAATCATCATTGCGGGTCAACGCATCCGGCGGCCATGCAGGAAAAAGTCATCAACTGCGAGGCAGAACTTGGAATTGCCCTTGACGGTGATGGTGACCGCGTCATCATGGCTGACCGGAACGGGGAGATCGTTGACGGTGACGAGCTGTTGTACATTATTGCCACTGCACGCCAATCCGAAGACAAGCTGGAGGGCGGTGTCGTCGGCACCATAATGAGCAATTTCGGTCTGGAACTGGCTTTGAAGAAGCGCAATATCCCGTTCCTGAGAACCCCGGTGGGTGACCGGCACATTCACCGCGCATTGATCGAAAAAGGCTGGAAACTGGGCGGCGAACCCTCGGGGCATCTCCTGTCCCTTGATCGCACCAACACCGGTGATGGAATCGTCAGCGCCCTGCAGGTGCTGGAAATAATGGTGCGTAGCGGAAAAGGTCTGGCGGAACTCAAACAGGGCATGCGGAAATTCCCCCAAACCATGATCAATGTTCCGGTGTCGGCGACCGGGCAACAACGCTTGTCCGGATCGAAAAAAATCAACGAGGTGGTGAGGGACATTGAAGCTGAATTGAATGGGCGGGGGCGGGTCATACTCAGGCCCTCTGGAACAGAGCCGTTGATCCGCGTCATGCTGGAGGGTGATGACCGGAACCAGGTAGAACGGTTGGCGAAGCATTTGGCTGATACGGTTCGAGAAGAACTGCAGGGCTGAATCGGGAGGGCGCCCCCTTACGTTCATATAAAAACCAGATACCAGGACGAATTAAAGCTTCTTTCCAGAAACCCACAGTTATTGAAGGGGAGGAGAATCGAGTTGAAAACCACGGACACCGTACCGTCCGTTTCGTTTTGGCTGATTTGCACGCCACGACGATCAGTGCATCAGTCGTTGTAGTGAAAAAAAGCAAAGGATCTCCTATACTTACCTATATGCTATGCCGGCTTGTGGTTAAGGACACAGGGGCAGCAGCATTGGGGAATACATCGTGAACGGTAGAACCAATCTCATCACTGTTTTACACATCCGAGCCATGGCGCAATTATTGCTTGTCACCATCGCACTGTTCTGGTTGCCATCCGAAGCGTTGGCCGATGCTTCCGGCAAGTTCGTCTACACCAAGAGATTTGACGGCGAAAGTATCGTGCTCGAGGTCGAATGGACTTATGTCCGCGCGGTGCCTTCCCTTACCTTCGGTGAACCGCGGGTGATCTGGAGCGGAGCAGGGGCGCCAGAAGGGCAGGCCGGTTCTGACGGCCTGTTTTACAACCCCGCTGGCGATCTTCTTGTCGGCAACTGGCAGTCAAACGCGTTTTGGAAATTCGACCCGTCGAAAACGGATGAGATAATTGACGGCCCAGCGGGCGATGCTTTGGCCTTCCATTCGCTGCTGCACCCCAATGAGGAAGATTTTCTGGCCACCAATGCATTTGACCAGATTACTTGTGGAGACGTTGCCTGCATTGGCGTTTACGACCACACGCCCCTGGATACGACCACGATTTGCGCAGTACCACTGGAGTCGGCCACGCAAGACCTGTTGCAACCCGTCACTTTCATCGCGGATGAGAACCTCAACATATTTACCATTTTCAGCGATGGCAGGGATTGCATGGGCTGCCCCGAGGGAACAGGCATCCAATTCGGTGGCGGCGGCTTCGCCAGTTTTAACCTGGATTCCACCACCAGCACAAACTGCTCCACCGCGATGCAGATGACGCGCCTGATTCCACAGGAAATATTAGCCGCGCACAGCATATCCTGGGATCCCTTCCTGTCGAATGCCAACGACAACAGTGACCCGCACTCCGATTTCGTCATGTTCGCCAATTCACGCCTGACCCACGTGCGCGTGGATGACCCCGGTAGCCCCGGGGCAACCGCACAAGTCGTGTCCACGGTGGACATGGCAAATGAAGGCTCATGCGCCTCCCTGCTGCCGGCTGGTTCAACACCGCTACACCGGGCCAGGGTTTCCTGTTTGATTTTCTGCTCGACAGCCAGTTCATGTTTGCTGCGAACTTCACCTTTGACGCCATTGGCGCTCCCATCGGTGCGAAGGAGGGTCGCCCGGCCAGCACCGAAGTCATGCAATTTGAGGGTTTGGAACAGCGCTGGTTTACGGCCCAGGGCAATTACTCGGGCAATCGCGCCGATCTGACGATTTTCCAGTCCCGCAACATACCCTGAGCAGGACTGCAAGCGCTGTATCGTTCCCTGTCAGGTTGAGTGCGCCAAGTATTTAAACAGCGGTGAGCCACGCCTTTGCAGCGCACGCAGATAAACCGATTCATCATAAGGGCGTCGATCCTGCCAACACCGGAACAAGATACGGATCCACTTGAACGCCAGTGCCCGCACTGCAGCTTGATGGGATTTTCCCTGCGCGCGCTTTTGCTGATAGTAGGCCTGCGCCCAGAAGGAATGATGGATCGATTTGGCAGACCACTCCACGAACGTTTGTCGCAGGTACTTTGGACATCGCCACCGCCAGTGAACCGAACATTGATTACCGCTGCGCTTGGTCACTGGCGCGATCCCCGCGTACTTTTGCAGATCGGCCGCACAAGCGTAACGTTCGCGCTGGTCGCCAAAGGCAACCAGAAGTCGCGGCGCCAGCACTGGTCCCGCACCTGGAAGGGTAGCGAACAGAGCAAAGTCGGCGTGGCGTTGGGCGCGTAACGCGATCTCCTCATCGAACTCCCCGATGGCGGTGAGGACCACCCGTAATTGGGCGACCAGCGCCTGGGTCAGAAGCTCGCTCGGCGCGATGACCGCCTCATCAGTGGTCAACGCGATCGCGGCTTTAATCCCCTCAATACGCTGATTGATGAGCACGGACGAACGTACATGGTGTGCGTGGAAGAAGCGCTCAAGCGTCGAGCGCCGTGCCCGTTGCACCGCTTTGAGCGTCGGCCACCGAGTCAGGAAGTCGCAGAACAGCGTGGTATCTCTGTCTTTGAACCACTCCAGAACCTGCGGAAAATAGTTCTTCAGGATACTGCTCAGGCGGTTGTTCAGGCGCACCTTGTCACCGACCAGGCGCCGCCGATGTTCGACCATCTGCTCCAGCGCGCGAATGGCCGGACTCGATGGGTTGAGCGGCTTGAGCCGATCGCGATGTTTAAGCAGAATCTCCAGCTGCAGCTGCGCATCGCTCGGGTCGTCCTTGGCCCCGCTGGTGGCAAAGGCTTCACGGAACCGCGCCACCATCAGCGGATTAACCGGGAACAACACCATGAAGTCGTATTTGCTCAACGCGTAGACGAGCGGGCCCTTGTTGAGTTCAAGACAGATCGCAACCGGCTTCCCGCCGAATCGTCGACGCAGTGCGCTCGCCCAAACCTCGATCGCCTCGGGTGTGTGTTCCAGGATACTCGATTCACGTTTGTCGCAGCCAACCGCCTGCAGACACAGATCGTGTTTGGTATCGGCCCAGTCGATCCCGATAAAGGCAGCAAACTGCTCTTCATTCAACACCTGCTTCATCTCTCACCTCCCGTTCAATGTGTGATACCGTCATGCGCAGGGACATGCGAGCTCGAGTTCTGCGAAGCCATTATAGGGAGCCGATTCTGCGGCAGACCCTGAGTATTCGTTGACGAACTCAAGCACACCCGCGGGTTCGGTACTGTGAAAGTAAGCATCGAATGCTTCGGAGTATTTATCCGTAACCCGCGGGCGCATGTTCCTCCTTGCACTGACAACTACCTGCCAGCTGTAAACAGTCTTACCAAAAGTGGAACGGGGTGTGTGTTCGCGCCCCATAGTAAGTATCGAGCACGGGTGACGCCGGCCAGACGGGGCAAGGGTAGAAAGGCTCAGGCGCCAGCGGAGACACCAGAGCAAACACCCGCTGAGCGCCGGGCATCAATGACCGGTTTTTGCTCCTGCAAAACCGGCATACATGCCATCCCTGGCAATAACTTGGGCACAACGATTGAAACGGGTATTCAAAATTGACATTGCCTACATGGACGTAGGTAAGGAGCGAGAGCATATGTCCAGGGATGGACGGTATTAGAGCAACGCAGGAGCAGTTGCCGAGGACGCGGTAGCTTTGAAACCTGCGGCGAATGCGGTGGCGCGGTCAAGGTCGCCGCTCCTGCGCATCCCTGCGCCCGCGGCATTAGTGCGTCCATGCACGTCATCGCCAGTATTGAAGATCCAGCAGTGATCAGGAAGATACTCCAACACCTGGATAAGATAATCCCTGCACAGGAAGTTGCTTGTTTACCTGAAAGTCGCGCCCCGCCGCAAGCTGGCCTGTTTGAGT